>NZ_JBHYXD010000095.1:33586-34143 GCF_042751995.1 Streptomyces sp. NPDC059371
TTTGTAGAGTTTTTGGGGTGGTGTTTGTGTTTTTTTGTTACGAGGTTGGAGTGCTAGTCCGGTGTGTGTTGGGGGGGGGGGCGGCGCGCCGGCCCCCCCCCCCCCCCAGGGTCGTTAGAGGCTATCGGTCAGCGGCGCGTGCCCCAGCGCCATGCTCTGCGGAACCCTGATTTGCCGAGGTTCCAGAGCCCGCGCCGGACGCTGTAGTGGCCCTTGTCTCCGGCCTTGTTGTAGTGCCATCCCCAGTGGCCGTCCCACTCGATCCTGTTCTGATGGTTGCCCCAGTGAAGAGCCGGGCGCCCATCTCGCATGCAGAAGTATCTGCACTTCTTCGCGAAGAACATGAACCTTGTCGGGGTGTAGTGGAAGAACGTCCTCGTCGCCCGATAAGCCCGTGGAATGGCGCGCCAGCCCCGCTTGATCCAGCTGAAGCGGCTGCGCCCGTCGAGGTCGTATTGGTTGACGGGGTCGGCGGTGACGTATTCGTAGGGGTTGGCGTTGCCGCCGTGGACGGGGTCGGTGGACAGGAAGCGTCCGGTGGTGGGGTTGTAGAGGCG
>NZ_JBHYXD010000096.1:0-4857 GCF_042751995.1 Streptomyces sp. NPDC059371
GGTCACGCCTACGACGAAGCAGTCGCTTTCCCACAGGCCTCAGCAGACCTCAAGGCAGCGGCGGCTTGACGCTTATCGGCGTGGGATGTCTTGTCTGCCAAGACCACGTCGGGCCTGGTGCGGGGTCGTCCTCGGGGTCGTGGAATGCGCAAGCGGGCCATGACTTCGGTGAAGGCGGGTGCATCCCCGGCCTGCCCGGCGGTGAGATGGAAGGCCAGCGGCCGGCATCGGTCGTCGGCGGCAAGGTGGATCTTCGTGGTCAGTCCGCCGCGCGATCGCCCGATGGCGTGGTCGCCGGGCTCGCCGGCCGGAGCCCCTTTTTGCGAGCCCCTGCCGCATGCTGGTGAGCGCGCACGATCGTGGAGTCCACCGAGACAACCCAGTTGAGGTCTTCGTCGGCGTCGGCCTGGGCCATCAGCGCGGTGAACACCCGCTCCCAGGTGCCGTCAACGGCCCACATCCGCAGCCGGTTGTAGACGCCCCGCCAGTTGCCGTACTTCTCCGGCAGATGCACCCACTGGGTGCCGGTCTGGAACTTGAAGGCGATCGCGTCGATCACCTCCCGATGATCACGCCAGCGACCACCCCGTCTGGGCGTCCGGTCCGGGAGCATCGGCTCGATCCGCGCCCACTGCGCATCACTCAACGGCACACCCGAACCAACGACCAACTGATCCAAACGAAACCGCCTAGGTCCCGGACACCGAGTTCGTGGCGGTGTGCTCGATCTGTTCGCGTAGTTCGGCCGGTGTGGGAGTGGTGTGCCGCTCGGCGGGCGTGTGGGTCATCGGTGTGCGCTCCTCTTGATCTCAGCCACGTCGGCCTTGACGTTCTCGATCGTGCTCTCAGGGGGGATGCCGTGGCGGCCTGCTTCTTGCCGCTGAGGGCCATGAATGCGGCGATCACGCCGAGGACGGCGGAGATGATGAGGGCCGCAGCCAAGAGCGGCAGCAGGAGCGCAAGGGCTGCGATCGCAGTGGCGACCAGCGCCTGGAGCATCAGAAGGCCGATCAGCGAGGCGCCGCCGAACAGGCCGCCGCTCTTGCCGTAGCGCTTGCCCTTCTCCTTCATTTCCGCCTGCGCCAGCTTCATCTCGCCGCGCACCAGTTCAGTCAGCTGCCGCGAGGCCCGTTGGACCAGCTCGCCCACCGGCTCATGCCCCACACCGTTCGAATGCTGGACCGATTTCAGGCTTTGCGGGTGTGTACTCGACATGCCATCACCTCCTGCTCTGTTCCTGCAGTACGGGCTGCCGCGGAAGCCCGGGCTTTGATGACTGGGCGAGTACCCCGAACTGCCTCGTTCAGGAGAGGAGAAGAACTGCCGTATGCGTCGCTGGGGGTGTGGCCGCTGCAGCCAATGCCGCAGGAGACGGGGCCAACCTGGATGAGCCAGGTGCTGCCGGGCGTGCCGGCGGCGACATTGGTGGGGTAGTGGGCTACCGACTGCACAGGCTCAACGGCCAGCAGGGTGGCCGGCACCGCGCCGACGGCAGCGAGATCCCGCGCGTTGTTCAACGAGGTGTCGCGGCAACCCGGGGACAGGCGGCGCCGAAGGAACTGTTTGTGGGTGTGGACACGGGGCAGGCGGGGTGTGTGCTTCGGACCGGAGGCGCGAGCCAAGCGGAGTTGATCCGCGCGGCCGCGGCTTCTTCTGCGGTCTGCGTAGCCCTTCTCAGTGCGGCATGTCCCATCACCCTCGTTCGGCCCCGCGTTGCTGTCCTCGCGCACCGCCCGAACGCGCCGTCCAGGAGGGATCCCGCGTGCCTACCGAGAACTCCGTAGAGCGTCCGTACGCCGACGCCAACTCCAAGGCCCAGTCGGCCGACGCCGTTGCTGCAGACCGAGGCTTTGACGACTCACCCGAATCCGGCGCTCTGTTCATCCGGCTGGTGGAACTGGAGGCCGGGCCCGAGCGGGACGCAGTGCGCGATGAGCTTGTCAGTCTCTGGCTGCCCATGGCGCACCGGATCGCCGGCCGCTTCCGCGACCGGGGTGAAGCCACCGAGGATCTGCGCCAGGTCGCAGCCCTCGGTCTCATCAAGGCCATCGACCGGTTCGACCCTGTCCGCGGCGCCTTCGAGAGCTACGCCATCCCGACGATCACCGGCGAGGTGAAACGTCACTTCAGGGACCGGATGTGGGCCGTGCGGGTCCCGCGCCGTGTCCAGGAACTGCGCAACCGAGTTCAGGTCGCCCGCCGCGAACTCCGCCAGCAGCCCGGCCCGGCCGAGCCGACGATCGCTGAGATCGCCGCCCACGCCCGCCTCACCGAGGACGAGGTGAGTGCCGGGATGGAGGCCATGGAAGGCTTCAGCGCCCTCTCCCTCGACGTGGAAGTAGGCGCAGGCGACGACGGATACAGCCTCGGCGACACCCTGGGCGGCACCGACTCCTCCTTCGACACCATCGTCGACCGACAGGCGGCCGCCAAGGAGCTGCGCCAGCTCCCCGAACGGGAGCGGACCATCCTCTACATGCGCTTCTTCGAGGACATGACGCAAGGCCACATCGCCGAGAAGCTCGGCATCTCGCAGATGCACGTCTCCCGCCTCATCTCCGGCAGCTGCGCCCGCGTACGCCGAGGGGCTCTGGCGCAGTGACCGGCGGCCCGGAAGTGAAGAAGGGTGCGCTGATGAGTCAGCTGCTGACGCACGGCCACAGCGAGCAGTCCACGCCCCGCACGGGGAATGAGCAGATGCCGCAGGCGGCGCAGCCGCAGCGTGATGGGGCGCGGCAGGCCGTGGTTGAGCATGCGACGGGTGTGGTGATGGCTCTGGGGCGGTTCGAACCCGGCCAGGCTGGAACGGTCCTGTCTGAGGTCGCTGATCGCACGGCTCTTGAGCTGGGCCGAGTCGCCGAACTGCTCATCGCCTGGGTAACCACCGGCGAACTCAATCTGGGACTCCGCATAGCCCTGGAAGAGGCGATCCGGGACCAGCGCCGAGCACACCGAGTACCTGCGCCTGCAGGTGATGCGAAGTTCCGGGATGGAGAGGGCCGTGCTGTCCCACAGGCTTGAGAACGGCGTGCTGGTCCTCACGGTGGAGGACGCGTCCGGCTTACGAGAGCAGAATCTGGCCGCCTTGATCAGCGACCTGGTCCACGTGCACGATCCCACGCCCGCGGTCATCGTTCTTGGAACCGTGGTGCCCGATGAAGTGATCGGGGCGGTTGTGGAGGCGTATCGCAGGTGCAGGCAATCGGATGTGCTGATATCGGTGGCGACGCCCAGTGCTCCTACCCGTCGCGCCCTGCAAGCTCAGGCCGATGCTGCCGGTGGGGGTCTGGTAGTGCACGCCCGCGTCGATACCGCCGTCAGGACGGCTGACGCCACTGCCGCGTGACTGCCGACCCGATTTCGGTTCGCGTTCAAAGAGGCCGTCCGGAACAGCACCGCGTCTTCCCGCGCGATGCGACCGATGGGCGGCCCCCAGACGTGACAGAGCAGGGAAGGAGCGGGATGACCGCTTTCCCCGGTCGCCTATGCCCTGAGACAAAGAGAGAGTCGGACCGCTGGAGTTGTGACCTGGATAAGGGAGTTGAGTCTGTTTGGATTCCCGCCAGCGTGCCGGTGGCGGCGAGGCAGCTCACGCCGCTGAGAAGTGGCCAGCATGGTCGTCCTTTCGTGCTTGCTGGTGCCGGAGGGGGAATTCGTTCTCACCGACCGGATGCTGTACTACCGGGACCTGCGTGGCGAGGTCTACGCGTTGTCTCTGGCTTCGACCACCATATGGCGACAGAGGCGATCAGATCACTGTGAACATCTGCCGCCACGCTTGCAGTATCGGATCGTAGAGGTCGAGGTCCGCACGTCTTGACGGCAGGCAATACCTCATTGAGTCGGAAAAGATCATCGCTCGGCAGATTCGCCGGGCGGGCAGGAATCGCTCTCGCCGGTGGTGACACCGTGCACGAAAGGTGCCGAGCTGCCTCTTCCGACGACCTGCCGACGTGGTGGGTTGGCGAGACAGTTCAGCACAGCGCGTTGATCGCGTAGAGGGTGCTGAGCCCGGCGGCTAGTGTGCCCAGGAGCAGGCGAGGAAGGTCTCGCATCCGTGGCTAGAGACGGGCGCCGAGATAGCCGCCGATGAGACCGCCCAGCGCGCAGGCCAGGCCGAGGGACCAGTCGGGCGCGCTGTCCCCGCCTGCTCAGCGATGACGAGGAGGACTTCGTCATCCAGACGGCCACCACCCGCCCGACCAAGCTCGGCATGCCTTTCACCCGCTGGTCGATCCGGGAACTCGCCGATCACCTGCGCCGCGACCTCGCCCGCCCGATACGGATCGGCCGCGAGGCCCTGCGCCGCCTACTCGCCCGCCGCGGAATCACCTTCCAGCGCGCCAAGACCTGGAATGAGTCCACCGACCTGGACTTCGACGCCAAGCTGGACCGCATCGAGTACGTGCTCCACGAGCGCCCGGACCGGACCTTCGCCTTCGACGAGTTCGGGCCGCTGGGCACCGCGCGGCCCGCCAGGACGGCGCCCCGTTCCATAACCCCCGCCACCCCCACGTCCTGGCCGCACTGCGCCGCGAACGCGCCCGCATCCGCAGCGAGAAGGGCATTCGCTGGGGCGGACGCCCCCTCGCCGCCGCAGCATGACCAAGTGAGGGATCCCGCCGTGCCCGGATGTGGAGATCAGACAGCGGCCAGGCTCTTCGCCATGACCCGCTCCCTGCCAACGCCACCGGGCAGAGGATCGCCGGGCTCACCCGTGTCCGTGAAACCGCCGCTCATAGAGCGCGGTCGCCTTGCGGTTTTTCGGCCAGTCGGACACCCCCCAACGGCTGGGGCCGCCCAGCGGGGCCCCCCCCGCGGCCCCCGGGTTCAGGGAGTGGCCCCAGCCCGTGCCCC
>NZ_JBHYXD010000096.1:4867-15544 GCF_042751995.1 Streptomyces sp. NPDC059371
CAGGGGACTCTTCACCCCCGCGCGACTCGGCGGCGGGCGGGGCGTGGTGAGCTCCACACCCACCCCCCCCCCCCACGTCGTGGCGCCGCGCTCCGGCGCCCACCGCTCGACCGCCTGGATCAGGTAGTCGCCCACGCCCTTGCCCCGAGCTGTGGGTTGACCCACATCGAGATCAACTCCACGTTCTCTGCTCCCTCGCCCGGCACTCCGCTGGCCATGCCCACCGGAAGGCCGTCGAGGAGCGCGACGAGATCGTGCGCGCCAGGTATCGACAGACGGGCACGCCAGCGTTCCTCCCGGTCGCCGGAGCCCTGCCACTGGGCCAGCGTCGATCCGAACGCATAGGGCGCCTCAGCAAGCGCGGCCAGTCGCAACTCCCGCCAAAGGGGCCAGTCGTCTGATTCCAAAGTGCGTAGTTCAAGCATGATCCAGACCCTGCCCGCCCGACGGGGCGGGCAGCAAGTTGATTACAACCGCGCAAACGAGGTCTTTCAGCCCTGCGGCCAGCCGAAACCGGGGAGCAGCGGTGACTCACGCACCCGCAGACCACGAGACCTCGGTGAACCTATCCGGTCACGGCACTAGCGGGTGTCGGCGGAGAAAAGCCCAGGGGGCTAGGAGCTGGAGACAACGGACGGCCTCCTGGCGTCTCCTGTCGGGAGTCCAATCGTTGTCCGGGGTGAAGTGCCGGGCCAGGGAGGGCTTATCCGGGGAATGAGGAGGGGAGCTGTGGCGCGTTCGCTTGGGGTGTCGCTGGCCGAGGCGTATTCGCAGGTCGCCGCGATGTGGTTGTAGGAGCGCAACGAGGAGCTGACCCCGGCGAAGGCGACGCCAAAGATGCAAGTCGCGGCGTGGTGGCGGCGGTCGGCCGGGAACGAATAGGAAGAGAACATCTCCAACCGGACGGCGCTGCCGAAGTGGAAGGGCGGCGACATCGCAGCCTGCCGTAAGTGCGTCGGCTACAAGGTCTACTACTCCTATCCGGACTGCGGGCATACCGCGATGGTCACGCCGGAGGCCGCGGCGAAGAAGCGGGGACGCTGCTGGACCCCCGCTGCGTTCGCCGGACAGGCTGGCCCAAGCGGGCTGATGGCCAAGTACTCACCCGCTGGCGCAACCGCACCAACGAAACCCGCCCGGCGTCCGAGCCCTATCCGGTGAGGGTCGCCTTCGGGCGTACCACGCAGAACTCGTTCCCCTCGGGATCGGTCAGTACGGTCCACGACTCCTCTCCGCTCTGTCCCACGTCCGCCCTGCGGGCCCCGAGCGCGAGGACGCGTTCGATCTCCGCCTCCCGGTCCTCGGCCGCGGAGGTCAGATCGAGGTGCACACGGTTCTTGACGGCCTTCCGGTCCGTGACCGGCATGAAACAGATGCCCACCGGTGCCGCCTCGTGCGGCCCGATCACGACCTCCCGTTCCCGCTCGGAGAGGATCCGCCAGCCCAGCACCTCGGCCCAGAACCGAGCCAGCGAGGGGAGGTCGTGCGCGTCGATGACGATGTGATGCAACGAGAGCGGCATATCTGCCAATGTGCCCTGGTTTCACCGGGATCACTGCATCGGGAGGACGCCGGGGGCGCCATCTGGCGGACAGGCAGTTCTTCTGCACGACCTGGAGGCCTACGGGTGTCCAGGCCCCGACCCCGGCCCCGGTCTCGGCCCGGCCCGGCCCCGGTCCTGGTCTCGATCCTGGCCCGGCCCGAGCTCCCCGCCCCTCCCGTCCCGCGGACCGACGTGAGCTGCCCCTACCGCCCGCCGTTCCGGAAGTAATGCCCCATCTCCAGGTCCTCGATCAGCCCCGGCCCGGTCGGGTTCCAGTCCAGCAGGTCGCGGGTCCGCTCGCTGGAGGCCGGGCTGTCGAGGCCGAGGAAGCCCGACAGCCAGGCGAAGTGCTCCGCCGCCTCCTCGGCCGGGACGGAGCGGGTGGGCACACCGAGGTGGCGCCCGATGGCCTCGGCGACCGAACGGATCGGCACGCCGCCCTCGGCGCTCGCATGGAGGACCGATCCCGCCGGCGCTCCCTCCAGGGCGAGGCGGAACACGCGCGCGGCGTCGTCGCGGTGCGTGGCCGCCCAGCGCTGGGTGCCGTCGCCGATGTACCCGGCGACGCCCTTGTCCCGGGCGATGCCGATCAGGGCGGCAACGAATCCGTTGTCACCGTCGCCGTGGACGGTCGGGGGGAGCCGTACGACGGACGAGCGGACGTTCCGGTCGGCGAAGGAGAGGGCCACGTGGGCGGTGCCCATCCGGGTCCGCGGGCCGCCCGGCAGCGCGGACAGTTCGTCCGGCGTCCTTCCGTCGTCTTCCGTGCTCGGGCGGCCCGTGGCCAGCCCGATCAGCCCCGACGCGATGAGCAGCGGCCGTCCGGAACCCGCGAGCGACTCGCCGAGCGCCTCGACGGTACGGCGGTCCGCGTCGGCGGCGTCCTGGAAACCGCCGGAGAACGCGAGGTCGTGCTTGAACGCGAGGTGGATCACGCCGTCCGACGCCTCGGCCGCCTCGCGCAGGACGTCGAGGTCATCGAGGGTGCCGGACACCGTGTCCGCCCCGACTTTCGTAAGGGCCGCGGCCGAGGCGTCCGAGCGGGCGAGCCCGACCACTTCGTGCCCCGCTCCGATGAGCTCGGGGACAAGTGCGGAGCCGATCCATCCGGATGCCCCGGTGACGAAAACACGCATGAGAAAGCCTCCAGCCTGGGTGGCCGTCCGCGCACCCGGAGAGCACGTGGGGGCCACCGAGCGATGTCAGTGACTGTCATCAAACGTAGCACTCGATGTCAGTGACTGTCATCGAATGCCGCCGCCTCGATGTCAGTGACTGCCATCGAGTACGATGCCGGGCATGGGTCGATGGCAGCCGGACGCGCGCGGCCGCCTCGCACGGGCGGCACTGGAGCTCTATGTCGAGCGCGGCTTCGACCGCACCTCGGTGGCGGAGATCGCCGAACGGGCCGGGCTGACGGAGCGGACGTTCTTCCGGCACTACGCGGACAAGCGCGAGGTGCTGTTCGCGGGTTCGAGCGAGCTGCGGGACGTGCTCGCGAGTGCCGTCGCGCAGGCCCCCGAGTCCGCCACCCCGATGGATGCCGTGGCGGCGGCCCTCGAAGGCGCCGCGGCCGTGCTGGAGGCACGCCAGGAGCACGCCCGGCAGCGGCAGTCCGTCATCGACGCCAACTCCGAACTGCAGGAACGCGAGCTGATCAAACTCGCGTCACTGTCCGCGACGCTCACGGACGCGCTGCGGCAGCGTGGCGTCGACGAGGCCTCCGCGGGGCTCGCCGCGGAGGTGGGGATCGCCGTCTTCAAGTTCGCCTTCCGGCGCTGGGTCGACCGGGCCGAGGAGAAGGAACTGGCCCAGTTCATACGGGAGTCGCTGGCCGGCCTGAGAGCCGTGACCGCGGACGGGTGACGCCCTCTCCCGGGACTGTTCGAAGTCGGCCCCGGGGAGCGGCAGTTCAATCCGAGGGGCGGCAGCTTGCTCCCGCTCCGCCGTGACCGCCATCCCACGCCGAGACCGCGCCGGGAAGGCCGAGAGCCCGCGACCGAGAGTGAACGCCGCACAATTGGCGCGCGCCGCGAACGGCTCCCGCAGTACGGTCTGGCGATGGACGAACCCGATGGATACTTCGGCGAGCGCGTCGCGGCAGCCTACGACGAGTCGTCAGGGGACATGTTCGAGCCCGGCGTCATCGACGCGACGGCCGACTTCCTGGCCGGCCTGGCCGCCGGTGGCCGGGCCCTTGAGCTGGGCATCGGGACGGGACGCGTCGCGTTGCCGCTGGTACGACGTGGCGTCCCGGTCCACGGCATCGACCTCTCGCGGGCGATGGTCGCCCGGCTGCGCGCCAAGCCGGGCGGTGACGCGATCGACGTCACGATCGGTGACTTCGCGACGGCGAAGGTGGAAGGGACGTTCTCCGTCGCCTACCTGGTGTTCAACACGATCATGAACCTCACGACGCAGGCGGAGCAGGTGGCGTGCTTCCGCAACGCGGCGGCCCACCTGGAACCCGGGGGCTGCTTCGTCATCGAGGTCATCATCCCCGAACTGCGCAGACTCCCGGCGGGTCAGAATGTCGTGCCCTTCCAAGTGAGCCCCACGCGCTGGGCGTTCGACATCTACGACGTCGCCACCCAGGAGACGAGCTCGAACTACGTCGAGGTCGTCGACGGCCGCGGCGAGTACCGGTCGATCCCCTTCAGGTATGTGTGGCCATCGGAACTCGACCTCATGGCCCAGCTCGCCGGCCTGCGACTGCGTGAGCGATGGGACGGCTGGACACGGGAACCCTTCACGAGCGAGAGCCGTCGGCATGTCTCGGTCTGGGAGAAGCCCGCCGACTGACCGCGAACAGAGCGGGCGGGTCCGAGGGGCGTGCTCTCAGGGCCGGAGCACGATCTTGCCGTGGGTCTGCCGCAGTTCCAGCTCGCGGAACGCGTCCCGGACCCGCTCCAGCGGGTAGGTGCGTGCGATCGGGACATCCAGTTCTCCGCGCGCCGCGAGCCGGGCCAGTTCGCCGACCACCACCGCGCAGGCCGCCGCGCCCTCGCCGTACGTGTGCGCGCCTACCCGGGCCGCCGCCTCCCAGTCGCGGATCGTGTTGATCCGCTCGGGCCGCACGCCCAACTCCACGGCCAGATCGACGTAGCCGTCGCCGAACGTGTCGATGAACGCGTCGACCGTCCCGCCACAAGCCTGCCGGATCCGTTCGGCCGCGCCCTCGCCGTAGTGGACCGGAACGACCCCCCGCTCCTTCAGCCAGGCGTGGTTCCGCTCACTCGCCAGCCCGATCACCGTGGCACCGCGCCGCCGCGCGAGCTGCACGGCGAGTGACCCGACGCCGCCGGCCGCGCCGGACACCACGACGGTGTCGGTCGGGCCGGGGTCGACCGCGAACACGGAGGCGTACGCGGTCGTGCCGGCCACGTACAACGAGCCAGCCACCTCCCAGGAGAGCCCCTTCGGACGCGAGACCAGCTTCACGTCCTCCACCACGACGAACTCCGCGTGACTCGCCCTGTCGTGAGTGAAGCCCAGGACCTCGTCACCCACCGCGAAGCCGCGCACCTGCGGACCGGCCTCCACCACGACACCGGCCAGATCGCTGCCCTGCCCGGAGGGAAACGCGGCCGGCCGGCGTCCGTGCCGCGCTCCCTCGCGGATCATCGCCTCGCCGGGCTGGATCCCGGCCGCGCGGACCTCGACGAGCACCTCACCGGGGCCGGGCGTCGGACGCTCCACCTCCTCCACCCGCAGCACATCGATCCCGCCGTACGCGTGGAACCGGACCGCCTTCATCCTGTGATCACCGTTCTTCCTCGTTCGGGCGAAACGGGGGCGCCGGAGCCCCGGAAGGACCGCGCGGCGACCATGCCGTCGGCATCAACTGCCGTGCAGGGCAGTAGTGTTCCCGCGTGCAAGCCACGCCGGCCGCCCACGCGCACCGAGAGGACGTCATGTCTACGGACCCCGGCACCACCCTGTCCGCCGAGCGGCCCTGGTTCGTGGCCAACGAGATCCTGGCGTTCGTGGTGGAGCTCGCCGCGCTCGCCTGTCTGAGCTGGTGGGGATTCACCGTCGGTGACGGCCGGCCGCTCCACATCCTGCTCGGCCTGGGGGTGCCCCTGGCGGCCGTCGTGCTCTGGTCGCTGTTCGCGGCACCGAAGGCACGACTGAGGCCCGGTCTGCCCGGGGTGCTGCTCGTCAAAGCGGTGGTACTGGGGGGTGGCGCGGCCGCGGTGTACGGAGTGGGACATCCCCTTGGAGCCGTGGTCATGGCGGTCGTCGTGGTCGCGAACACGGCCGTCGCCGAAACCCTCCGCCGCACCGTTCCCGGCCGATCCGAGGGGCCGGACGGCGCGACCGGCTCACCGGAGTCCGGCTGAGGCCCGCCGGAGCGGGCTCACACGTCGAGAGCGGGCATCACGCGTCGATCGGGGGAATCACGCCTGGAATTCGCTGAGATCGATCGCGTGGACGGTCAGCGGGACGCCGTACTCCGGATGGACCGTCTCTTTCGTCGGCTCCATGCCGAGCTTGCGGACGACGTTCAACGAGGCGTCATTGCCGGCGTGGTTGATGCTGATCACCCGGTCGAGGCCGCGGTCCTGGAGGGCGAACTCCAGTGTGGCGTGGGCGGCTTCGGACGCGTAGCCCTGGCCCCAGAACGGTGTGCCGAAGCGATAGCTGATCGCCACGGCGGGCAGTACCTCCGGCAGGAACTCGGGAACCGACAGTCCCGCGAAGCCCGCCAGCTCACCCGAGGCCAGCAGCTCGACGGCGAAGATGCCGAAGCCCTCCTCGTCCCATTCGTCCTCCCACCGCTCCATCTCCTCGGCGGTGGCGTCCAGGTCGCGGACCGAACCATCGTCGATCCAGCGCATGACGTCGGGGTCCGCGTTGATGTCCGCCATCGGGGCGAGGTCGTCGTCGTACCAGCGGCGGAGGAGGAGGCGGGGGGTGCGGATCTCGGTCATGGCACCCATCCTGCCCTACGGCTGAGCCCCACCACGCCGCAGGCTGAGCGGGTCATTGTTTTGCACGGATCGGCCGGGGCAACCGGCCGTCATGGAGACGAATGACGGTACGGACGAAATGATCGAGACCCAGGGCGACGAGCACCACGTCGTCCTCAGCGCCGACACCAACGGCGACGGAAGGACCGACGTCTGGATGACCGACACCACAGGAGACGGCAAGGCCGATCTCTACCAGTTCGACACCACGGGTGACGGCCGGATCGACCTCACGATGGTCGAACGGGGCGACGAGCCGGGCGTGGACCGGGTCGTCGTCGAAGGGGACGGCGGCCACCCGATGGAGAGCTGAGTCCTCGTCACGACACCATGTCCGGCCGCCTGGCCTACGGCGTGCCCGTGCCCGTCAACGGACGCAGGGCGGCGGCGCCGACGCGCAGGAGCGCGGACACGGGCGGCCCCACCCAGCGCGCCAGTTCGTCCGGCAGCGCCGGGTCCAGCTCGATCGTCACCCGGACGTATCGCGTGTCCAGCCGAGCGATCTTGACATGCCGGGGCGCGGCGTCGTCCGGCTCCCGTTGCAGGGCGGCCCGGTAGGTGTCCTTGCGCTGGTTCACATCGCGTCCTGACGCTTGATGAGCTCGTCCGCGAGATCCATGTAGGCCGATCCCTTGACCGTGACGGGGCTGCCGAACGACTGGGAGTACAGGTCGAGTCGGGGAATGTGGGTGGACAGCACGTCGAAGCCGCGTTCCGTCAGCGCCTCGCGGGCATCGGCGTCCGGGCCGGTACGGGTGGCGTCCGGACGGTTCGTACGGTTCAGCAGTACGGCGGAACGGGCCGGCCGGGGCCGCAGCGACTGGACGTCGCCCATCTCGCGGCCGATCGGCGCCATGCGGTCCAGCTCGATGGGGGAGGGGGTCACCGGCACGATCCACTCGCTCGCGTACCGCATGACGCTCCGGGCGATGTGGGCGTGATCCTCCATCTGCGGGGCGTCGAACACCACGGCCTCGCGGTTGCCGATGAAGTCGTTCACGCGCCGGTGCACGTCGCCCACCGGGAGGGAGACCACGGGGAAGGGGAAGCCTCCCGCCAGTTCGCTCCACCGAAGCGCCGAGGACGCGGGGTCGGAGTCCACCAGCAGGGGTGAGCAGCCCGACTCGTGCAGCGCGTGAGCCAGCCACACCGCGCTCGTCGTCTTGCCCACTCCGGGTTTCAAGTTCACAAAGGCATAGCTCATCGACACAGGGAGCCACGCTAGTGACCGCGAGGGGCCGGGGGTCGGCCAAGCCGCGGGTACGGACCCCGCGTTCACCCCGGCGTGCCCGTGAATCATCCCAATGGATCAACGCGGTGTGCCTCCGCACAGCCCCGCCCCGCAACCGCTGTGCACGCGCCGCCCGAACGCACGGTCCCCTTGTACGCGCTCCGGCGCGGCTGATGCCATGCCGGGCATGTCACCCGCAACCTGCCCACATCCCGTTTCTCCCGTCCCTCCGTCATCTCCGGTCCCGGGCACACGGACACGCCCGTGCGCGCAGGCGCCGTCCAAGGGCCGCCGGTGAGCGCCGTGGGCGACGGAGAGTCGCTCGCCGTCATGGTCTTCCTCGGCTTCGTCGCCGTGTCCCTGCTGCTGTGCGGTCTGGCGGCGGCCGATCTGGACGACCCCGAGCACTTCTACGCGGGCGGTGGCGCGGCCTTCGGACCGGTCGGCGGCGGGCTGGCCATCGCCGGTGACTACATCTCCGCGGCCACCCTGCTCAGTACCACCGGCGCGGTCGCCCTCGACGGGGCGGACGGCATCCTGTTCGCCTGCGCCACCGTCTTCTCGCTCTTTCTGATGATGCGGTTCCTGGGCGAACCCCTGCGCAGGAAAGGGGTGTTCACCCTCGGGGACTTCCTCGCCGACCGCCTCGGAGACCCCTCCGTGCGCCGTGCGCTCGGCATCGCCTCCCTCGTCGTCCTCACCCCGCTGCTCCTGGTGCAGCTCTCCACCGCCGGACGCATCATGGCGGCCATGTTCGGGCTCCCGGACGGCGCGCTCACCGGGTGCACCGTCGCCGGAGGCGCCCTGATGGTCTGCTACGCCGCGTTCGGCGGGATGCGCGGTGTCGGGTACGTACAGATCCTGAAAGTCGGTGTCGTACTCACCGCCCTGCTGCTCCTGGCCGGGATCGTGCTCGCCCGGTACGGATGGTCACCGTCGGCCCTCTTCGGTGCCGCCCAGGAGCGATCCGGAGCGGGCGCCGACTACGCGCGCCCCGGACTCCACTTCGGCCACTCCGTCGCCGGGCGCCTCGATCTGATCGGGTTCGAGGCCACCCTCCTGGTCGGCGCCGCCTGTCTGCCGCACATCACCATGAGGCTGCACCCGGTCGGGGACGCCCGCACGGCGAGGCGTGCCGTCGGCTGGGCGGTCGGCCCGGTCGCGGTGGTGTGCGCCGGGGTCGTGGTGGCCGGGCTGGGTGCCTGCGCCCTGCTGGGCCGGGGTCCGGTGCGGGCCGCCGACCCCGGGGGAGCGACCGCTCTGCTGATGGTGACAGGCGTGCTCGACCCGGTCGCCGGGGGCGCCCGCCACAGCATGCTGTTCGCGATCGTCGCCTGCGCCGTCTTCGCCACCACCCTGGCGGCCGTCGCGGGCATCACGCTGGCCGCCGCCTCGAGTCTCGCCCGTGACTTCGGCGGGCGGCCCGCGCAGAGGGGCCGGGGCCGTTCGGCCGCCGGGGAGATCCGCCGGGCACGGCTGGGGATCGTCCTGGTCGGAGCGGTCGCCGTCGTCGTGTCGGCGGCCCTCGGGGACCGCGGCAGACTGACGCTGCTCTCTCTGTCGTTCACCGTCGCGGCCTCAGTGCTCGCCCCCGTCCTGCTGTACGCGCTCTTCCTGCCCGGCCACTCCGCGACCGGGGTGCGCCGGACCGTCTACGGGACCCTCCCGCTCGTCGTGCTGCTGCTCGCGGGATCTCCCGCCGTGTCGGGCACCCCGTTCGCGGTCTTCCCCGGCCAGGACGTCCGCTGGTTCCCGCTCCAGACACCGGGGCTGATCACCATTCCGGCCGGCTTCCTCCTCGGGCTCACGGGCCGCACGCACCCACGCGGCGGCGCTCCCCGGACGTCCTGGCCGCGCTCAACCGCCGTGAGCGCGCGACCTCTTGACGGAGCTGGTGCAGACCTTTAGCGTCACGGCACACGAAGTTCACAGGTGAACTTAACGTTCACGTACCTGAACCTCGGCTTCCCCCACCGTCTGCTCCACCCGACCAGACGAAAGGCCGTGACCGTCATGATGAACAAACGACCACATACCCGAACTCCCTCTGCCCGTACCGGACGTGCCGCTCCTCCCCGGCTCCTGACGGCGGCAACCGTCGCGGGCCTCGTCGCCGCGGCCACCGTTCTGGGCACCGCCGACGCCGGTGCCGCCGACCCGAAGGTCGCGCCCGGCGGCAACTTCGACCTGTCGGTCTGGCAGCTCCAGGAGCCCGTGGGCTCACCGGGCTCGCCCACCACCATCTCCTCCGCCCGGCTGCAGGGAGCGAACGGCTACCAGGACGCGTACTTCTACACCGACACCCGTGACGGCGCGATGACGTTCTGGGCGCCCGAGAAGGGCGTCACGACGCCCAACTCCTCCTACGCCCGCTCCGAACTGCGGGAGATGAACCGCGGCGGCGGCGCGGCGGACTGGTCACTGAGCGGCAGCCACCGGCTGAGCGCCACGTTGCGGGTGGTGTCGGTCACCTCCAACGTGTGCGTCGGCCAGATCCACCTCGGCTCCGGCGGATCCTCCACCAAGCCGCTCGTGGAGCTGTACTACCGCGCGAGCGGCGACATCGTCGTCGGCACCGAGAATTCGCCGTCCGGCGGGCAGACGACCCACACGGTGGGGCATGTGGCGGTCGGCAAGACGTGGACCTACACGATCGCCGTCTCCGGCGGGAACACCATCGACCTGACCGTCAACGGCAGCACCACGCACTACGCGATCCCGTCGTCGTTCTTCCCCTACAAGCAGTACTTCAAGGCCGGCTCGTACAACCAGTCGTCCTCCGACAGCACCACGAAGGGGGCGAGGGTCGCCTTCTACGGCCTGAACGTCTCGCACGGCTGACGGCTGACGGCTCGTCGGACATGACGGAGGGGGGGGGCCGCGCGGCCCCCGCCGCGCCCCCCCCCGCCCCCGGCCCGCCCCAGACGACT
>NZ_JBHYXD010000096.1:15554-33189 GCF_042751995.1 Streptomyces sp. NPDC059371
GCCCGGCACCATGCCGGGCTCACCCCTCCGTCATGGGAACGACCGATCAGAGCGACGTCATGACGTGCTTGATCCGGGTGTAGTCCTCGAAGCCGTACGCGGACAGGTCCTTGCCGTAGCCGGACTGCTTGAACCCGCCGTGCGGCATCTCGGCGACGAGCGCCATGTGGCTGTTGATCCACACGCAGCCGAAGTCGAGCCTCTTCGACATCCGCATCGCCCGCGCGTGGTCCTTGGTCCACACCGAGGAGGCCAGGGCGTAGTCGACGCCGTTGGCGTACGCGACGGCCTGGTCCTCGTCCGTGAACGACTGGACGGTCATGACCGGGCCGAAGACCTCGTTCTGGATGATCTCGTCGTCCTGCCGCAGACCGGAGACCACGGTCGGGGCGTAGAAGTAGCCCTTGTCCCCGACCCGCCGGCCGCCCGCCTCGACGCGCGCGTGCTCGGGCAGACGCTCGATGAAACCGCTGACCTGGGCAAGCTGGTTGGCGTTGTTGAGCGGCCCGAACAGCACGTCCTCGTCGTCCGGCCGGCCGGTCTTCGTCTCGGCCGCGGCCTTGGCGAGCGCGGCGACGAAGTCGTCGTGGACCGACTCGTGGACCAGGACGCGCGTCGCGGCCGTGCAGTCCTGACCGGCGTTGAAGAAACCGCCGACCACCAGGTCCTCGACCGCCTTCGTCAGGTCGGCGTCCTCGAACACCACGGCCGGAGCCTTGCCGCCCAGTTCCAGGTGGACCCGCTTGACGTCCTTGGCCGCGCTCTGGGCGACCTGGATGCCGGCGCGCACCGAGCCGGTGATGGAGGCCATCGCCGGGGTCGGGTGCTCCACCATCAGCCGGCCGGTCTCGCGGTCTCCGCAGACCACGTTGAAGATCCCCTTGGGCAGACCGAGCTCCTCCAGGACACCGCCGATGATCTCCGCGATCAGCACCGTGGAGGCGGGGGTGGTGTCCGAGGGCTTGAGGACCACCGCGTTGCCCGCCGCGAGCGCCGGGGCGAACTTCCACACCGCCATCAGCAGCGGGTAGTTCCACGGCGCCACCTGGGCGCACACGCCGACCGGCTCACGGCGGATGATCGAGGTCATGCCCTCCATGTACTCGCCGGCCGAGCGGCCCTCCAGCATCCGGGCAGCGCCCGCGAAGAAGCGGACCTGGTCGATCGCGGGGGCGAGTTCCTCGCTGAGGGTGAGGTGCAGCGGCTTGCCGGTATCGCGGCTCTCCGCGGCGACCAGTTCCCCGGCCCGTGCCTCCATCGCGTCGGCGATCTTCAGCAGCGTGCGCTGACGTACGGACGGAGTCGTGTCGCGCCATACGGGGAACGCGGCTGCCGCGGCCGCCATCGCCGCGTCGACGTCGGCCGCTCCCGAGAGCGGGGAGGTCGCGTAGACGTCACCCGTGGTGGGGTCCACCACGTCGAGCGTCCGGCCGTCGACGGCATCCGCGAACGCGCCGTCGATGTAGTTGCGGAACGTGCTGTTCATGGAAACGTCTCTCCTGGTCAGGCGGCGGTACGGGGCGACAGGTGCTCGTGGACGGCGAGCCAGGCGCCGTCCTCGGAGCGGGCGAAGACGATGGTCTCCCGCTCGTGGACCGTCTCCTCGCCGGCGTTGGTGGCGACCTGGGTCTCCACGTCGTGGCTGAAGACGGCGGTGTCGCCGAAGGGCTGGATCAGTGGTGCGGACGAGGTGCAGCCGAGGATGCGGAAACCGTCCTGTTCCACCCACTGGCGCCACAGGGCGCGGTACTCGGCCGTGGAGTCCAGACGCTGCGGAGTGGTGTGGAAGACGAACGTCGCCTCCGGCGCGAAGGCCCCGAAGTAGTCGTCGAGGCGACCCTCGGCGAAGGCGGCGACGAGCGCGTCCGCGGCGGCCCGGATCTCCTGCACGGTGGTGCTGCTCATGCGCGGCTCCTGGTCAGGGGCGCCCGGCGGTCAGGGCCGGGCGCCCAGTCTGTGGCGGGTGGCGGTGGTGGGTCAGACGGCCGCGGCGGCCTCGGCCGGCTTCTCCTCGGTACCACCGGTGATCGGCGCGACATCGGCGTCGGACGCCCCGACGAAACGGGGGCCGGCGGGCCCGTACACGGCGCGCGGCTCGGGGAACAGGGCGAGCGCGGCGAGGTAGAGCACGACCGCGAGGGCCAGGCCGACCGGCAGCGAGATGTCCGCGCCGTTCGCCAGGTTGCCCAGCGGACCGACGAACTGGCCCGGCAGATTGGTGAAGAGGAGGGCCACGACGGCGCTGACGAGCCAGGTGCCCATGCCGCGCCAGTTCCAGCCGTGCGCGAACCAGTAGCGGCCACCGCGCTGACGCCGGTTGAAGACCTGCAGTGCCTCGGCGTCGTACCAGCCGCGCCGGGTGACGTAGCCGAGCGCCATGACGACCATCCACGGGGCGGTGCAGGTGATGATCAGCGTGGCGAAGGTGGAGATGGACTGCGTGAGGTTGAGCGCGAAGCGGCCGAGGAAGATGAAGCCGATGGACAGGACACCGATGAAGAAGGTGGCCTGGACGCGGTTGAAGCGCGGGAAGACGCTGGCGAAGTCCAGGCCGGTTCCGTAGAGGGACGTCGTGCCGGTGGACAGACCGCCGATCAGGGCGATCAGGCAGAGCGGCAGGAAGTACCAGCCGGGGGAGATGGCCAGCAGTCCGCCGACGTAGTTCGGGGCGGCCGGGTCGACGTACTTCGCGGCCTTCGTCGCGATGATCGACGCGGTGGCCAGGCCGAAGACGAACGGCAGCAGGGTGGCGATCTGGGCGAGGAACGCGGCGCCCATCACCCGGCGGCGCGGGGTGTTCGCCGGGATGTAGCGGGACCAGTCGCCGAGGAACGCGCCGAAGGAGACCGGGTTGGAGAGCACGATCAGCGCGGCGCCGATGAACGACGGCCAGAACAGCGGGTCGGCGGTCGAGGCGAAGGCACCCGCGTAGCCGGGGTCGAAGTCACCGGCGAAGGCGAAGGCGCCGAGCACGAAGAGGGCCGAGGCCGCCAGCACCGCGATCTTGTTGACCAGCAGCATGAAGCGGAAGCCGTAGATGCAGACGACGAGCACGAGTCCGCCGAAGATCGCGTACGCGATGCCGTACGTGACGTCCGTCTCGGGGACGTGGACCAGCCGGTGCGCGCCGCCGACGAGGGCGTCTCCCGAGGACCACACCGAGATCGAGAAGAACGCGATGGCGGTGAGCAGGGAGAGGAAGGAACCGACGACCCGGCCGTGCACGCCCAGGTGCGCGGAGGAGGAGACGGCGTTGTTCGTGCCGTTGGCGGGGCCGAAGAGCGCCATCGGGGCCAGCAGCAGCGCACCCGCGACCAGGCCGAGGACGGTCGCCGCGAGCCCCTGCCAGAAGGAGAGCCCGAAGAGGATCGGGAAGGCGCCCAGCACGCAGGTCGCGAAGGTGTTGGCGCCGCCGAAGGCGAGCCGGAACAAGTCGATCGGCCGGGCCGTGCGGTCCTCGTCCGGGATTCGCTCGACGCCATATGTCTCGATTTCGGTGACCGAGGTCGTCACGGGCCCTCCAATGTCCGTTAGTGCACCGTTCAAACGGTGGCCTCCACAGTGTGAGGCCCCCGGTGACCTGCGACAATGGTGTCCATCACAGATGCGTACGATGTCTTTTGTGGCCAGCGACAAACTCACGATCCAGGACCTGCTCTCCTCCCCGGCCCTCCAGCTCTCGCTGAAGGCGGGCGGCGGTCTGGACCGGGCCGTCTCCTGGGCGCACGCCAGCGAGCTCGTCGATCCGACGCCGTGGCTCCTGGGCGCCGAGCTGATCATGACCGCGGGCCTCGCGATCCCCCGTACCGCGGCGGAACAGCGCGCCTATCTGGAGCGGCTGGACGACGCCGGGGCGTCCGGTCTCGCGCTCTCGGCGCAGCTTCACATGCCCCCGCTGCACGACGCGTTCTTCCGGGCCGCGGAGGAGCGGGGCTTCCCGGTCCTCGAAGTGCCGCTCGCCGTTCCCTTCATCGCCGTCGCCCAGGAGGTCGCGGCCTCGGCCCAGGAGGAGGCGCGGCACAGGCTGGGCGCGCAGCTCCAGGTCTTCGGCGCGCTGCGCTGGCTGGTCACGGAGCATCTCGACACCCCGACACTCCTGCGCCGGCTCGAAGGCCTGTCGGGCTACGACGTCTTCCTGTG
This sequence comes from Streptomyces sp. NPDC059371, assembly GCF_042751995.1. Lineage (NCBI taxonomy): Bacteria > Bacillati > Actinomycetota > Actinomycetes > Kitasatosporales > Streptomycetaceae > Streptomyces > Streptomyces sp. NPDC059371. The sequence continues at coordinate 19,695 of NZ_JBHYXD010000096.1, forward strand.
CACACCGCAGGGCCGCCCGCTCCTGCCCGGGGTCCCGGTGCCGGACCCGGCCGTCCTGCCCACGTCCGTCGACGCCCCGCCGACGATCCCCGGCGGGTTCGTCCTCCCGGTGCCGGCACCCGGCGGCCCCGCCGGCTTCCTCGTCGCGTACGAGCGCACGGGCGCCCGGCCCGCGGGACTCGCCGTCGTCCAGCACATCGCCACCGTCGCGGCACTGCGCCTGGCGATGGTGCGCAACGAACGCGAGACGCTGCGCCGCGAGGGAGCGGAGACGTTCGCCGAACTGCTGCAGGAGGTGCTCGACCCGGAGGCGGCGCGCCGCCGGCTCGCCCGGCACGCGATCGAGGGGGACGCCGTGCTCCTCATCGTGCGCCGCACCACCGACGAGGCGTTGCTGCGCTGTCTGGAGGACCGGCCCCACCTTCTGCTGACCCGGGGCGAGGACCGCTACGTCCTCGGGGCGCCGGAACTGGCGCCGGCCGTCGGTGAGCTGCCCGGCGTGGCGGCCGGGGCCAGCCGCCCCTTCCTGCCGGGGGGCGCGCTGAAGGTCGCCCAGCGCGAGGCGCTGTGGGCGGTGTCCCAGGCCGTCGAGTCCGGCCGTGCCGTCGTCCACTACGGCGACGACGGGGCGGGCCGGTGGCTGCCGGACGATCCCGCCGTCCTGACGGCGCTGGTGGAGCATGTGCTCGGCGGCGTGCTCCGGTACGACGAGAGCCATGACTCGCGGTTGCTGGTCTCCGCCCGCACCTGGATGGAGCGCGACCGCCGCACCGAGACGGCGGCCGCCGCGCTGCACATCCACCCCAACACCCTGGCCTACCGGCTGCGGCGCTTCGGCGCGCTCACCGAACGCGATCTGACGTCGACGGCGGCTCTGGCCGAGGTCTGGCTGGCGATCCAGGCGGCGGGAGCGCTGGGTCTCACCGACTGAGCGGGCCCAGGAGCGCGTACCGGTCCGTCTCTCGTGTCCGGGGCGCTGATGTCCCGTGTGTCGGGGGTACGGATCATTCCTCGCGCCGCGCGACCGCCTCGACCAGCCGTGTGATGTCGGCGAGATCGGCCTCGAACTCGGCGGTGAGGTCGAGGGGGAGGCCCAGCCACGGCCCGAGCGCGCTGTGGCCGGGGAGTTCACCGGCGTCGAGATGACCCCGACTGCCGCGCGGGTCGTCGGCGCCGGGCGTGAAGCGGCCCGAGGCCTCGGAAGCGGCGAAGCCGATGACGAACGTGCTGATCAGGCGTTCCAGCCGGGGCACCTGAGGTTCGGGGACCCCGGCCTCGATGAGCGCGGTGTAGATGATGTCGACCGCCCGCAGGCCGTCCGGGGTGACAGCCGGCCGCGAGAAGAGCAGGTGCGCGGCCCAGGGGTGCTCCTGGGTCACCTTCCGGGCCGCGTGCGCGAGGGCGCGGAGCCGTGTGTCCCAGGTGACGTGCTCGGCCGGATCCGCCGGCAGCAACGCGGTGAGCAGCCGTCCGACCATGCCGTCCAGCAGCGCCGACTTGTCCTTGACGTGCCGGTACAGCGCCATCGGCGTCACCCCGACGCGATCGGCCAGGGCACGCATCGAGACGGCGTCGACCCCGTGCTCGTCGGCGATGGCCACGGCGGCGTCCAGGATCTCTTCCCGTCTCCCACTCATGAGTCTACAGTGTAGACGTATACGGTGTAGACGTGTACGGCGTATACAAGTGCGACGTAGGCAAATGCGGCGCATACATGTGCGGCGCAGACCTCATGAAGGACGGATGATGCTGATCGCGGAGGGATTGGTGAAGCGCTACGGCGCTCGCCGCGCGCTCGACGGGTTCGACCTGACGGTCCCGGCCGGGGAGATCGTGGGCCTGATCGGTCACAACGGCGCGGGCAAGACGACGTTCGTCGAGATCGTCGCCGGTCTCGTACGTCCCGACGCGGGCCGCGTCACCATCGGGGCGCTCGACGCGCTGCGGGACGGCCGGGCCGCGCGGCGCCTCCTCGGCGTGGCCCCGCAGGAACTCGCCCTGTACGGCGGCGCCACCGCGCGGGAGAACGTGCGGCTGTTCGCGGGGCTGGCGGGATTCCGCGGCCGGCGCGGGGACGCCGAGATCGCCCGGGTCCTGGACGAGCTGTGCCTGGCGGCCGTGGCCGACCGCCCCGTGGTCGCCCTCTCCGGAGGCCAGCGCCGCCGGGTCCAGTCGGCCACCGCCATGGTCGGCTCACCGCCCGTCCTCCTGCTGGACGAACCGACCGCCGGAGCCGATCCGGAAACCCGCGCGGCTCTGCTGAGCGCGGTCAGGGCCAGGGCCGAAGCGGGCGCGGCCGTCGTCTACACGACCCATTACCTGCCGGAGCTCGTCGACCTCGACGCCACGCTGGCCCTGGCGCGGGCCGGACGGATCATCGCGCGTGGCACCCAGGAAGAGCTCACCCGCCACCTGCCCGGCGAGCTGAGGGTCACCTTCGCCGACCCCGGCGAACCCGAGCTGCGCCGGCCGACCACGGACCCCGGTGCCGATCTGGCGGCCCTGCTCGCGTCCGGTCGTACACCCGTGTCCGTCGACGTCCGCCGCCCCGGACTGGACGATCTCTACCGGTCCATGGAAGCCGCGCGGACCGTGACACGGACGGAGGTCCGCGATGCCGCGTGAATCAGTCGCCCGCCTCGCGGTGCTGGTCCGCCACAACGTGCTGCTGATGGCGCGCGAACCCGGTCCCGTCCTGAGCCGGATGATCCTCCCGCTCGTCTTCGTCACCTTGCTGCGTCCGCTCTATCTGACCGGGCAGGGCCGTACGGCCGGAACGGAACAGGCGGTCGTCGGCACGCTGGTCACCTTCTCGCTGCTCGCGCTCAGCATCTGCGGCGGCGCGATCCTCACCGAACGGCTCGGCCGCACCTGGGACCGCCTGCGCGGAACCGCCCTGCGCCCCGCCGAGCTGCTCGTCGGCAAGGCCGTCCCGGGCTTCGTGGTCCTGCTCGCCCAGCAGTTCCTCATCGTCGGCTTCGCCGTGTGCTTCTTCGGTCTGCGTGTCCCGCACCCGTTCCTGCTGCTGGGCGTCCTGCTCAGTTGGAGCTGCACGCTCCTCGGACTCGGCACCCTCCTCGGGGTGCTGGTCCGCAGCGTGGGCGCGCTCTCGGCCGCTTTCGACATCGGCGGCATGCTGCTGAGCAGCCTCGGCGGGGCGCTCGTCCCGCTCGCCGCCCTGCCTGCCTGGGTCTCGGACGTGGCCCCCGCCTCACCCGGCTACTGGGCCGCTCGCGGCCTGCGTGCCGCACTGTCCGGCGACACGTACGCCGTGGCCGAGTCCTGCGGCACGCTCCTGGCCGTGGCACTGGTCTGCGGCGCCGGGGCATCGGTCCGACTGGTGGGCCGCAGCGGCCGGTTGGTGGCCCTCTAGACCCTTCGCGCGGTCACGGTCCTTCGGTTCGGCGGAGGCCCGCGACGAGGGTCTCGACCAGTCGTCGCGCGTCATAGCGGGGGTCGTTGTGGGCGCCGATGCAGAGGTTGCCGATGCCGCGCATCAGTTGATAGGCCGTCAGGCCGGGGCGGATCTCGCCGGATTCGGCGGCGGCGTCGAGAAGTTGGGTGCACACGGGGAGCAGCCGGTCGACGAAGTACCTGTGCAGTGCGTCGAACGCCGTGTTGTCGGGCTGAAGGACGGCGGCGAGCCCGTGCTTGGTGACGAGGAAGTCGACGAACAGGTCGATCCACCGCGACAGCGCGGTGTAGGGGGACGCGCAGTCCTTCAGCAGGGCCGGACCCGCCTCGGCGCAGGCCTCCACCTGGTGCCGGTAGACGGCGACGATGAGATCGGCCCGCGTCGGGAAGTGGCGGTAGATCGTGGCCGTACCGACGCCGGCCCTGGCCGCGATGTCGCGCACGGGTGCCTCCACACCCGACGTGGCGAAGATCGAGGCGGCGGCGTCCAGCAGCGTCTCCTGGTTGCGCCGGGCGTCGGCCCGTCTGGGCCGGGCCGCCGTCTGTCCCGTGGTGTCGTCGCTCTCGTTCATCGCGCCCTTCCCTGTGCGGCCGGTCAGCGTACGGCCGGTCAGCGTACGGCCGGTCGGTCAAACAGAAAACGGAACGGTGTTCCGTATCGCCTTGCTAAGTGGGACAGCGTTCCGTATCGTCAAACGGGACGGCGTTCCGTTTGTCCATGATGGCAGATCGGGGACCCGGCGACCAGCCGCGCCGTCACCATGCTTCACCCGTATCGAAGGAGGCAGGGGCATGCAGTACCGCACCTTGGGACGCACCGGTGTGCAGGTCGGCTCGCTCGCGCTCGGCGCGATGAACTTCGGAAGGATCGGGCGCACGAGCCAGGACGAGGCGACCGCCATTGTCGACGCCGCCCTGGAGGGCGGGATCAACCTCATCGACACCGCCGACATGTACGGCGACGGGGAGTCGGAGGAGATGGTCGGCAAGGCCATCGCCGGCCGCCGCGACGACATCGTGCTGGCCACGAAGGCGGGCATGCCCATGGGGGAGGAGCGCAACCACCGGGGCGCCTCGCGCCGTTGGCTGATCACCGAGCTGGACGCCAGTCTGCGCAGACTCGGTGTCGACCACGTCGATCTCTACCAGATCCACCGATGGGACCCGGCCACCGGCGACGAGGAGACGCTGTCCGCCCTGAACGACCTGCAACGCGCGGGCAAGATCCGCTACTTCGGTTCCTCGACCTTCCCCGCGCACCGCATCGTGCAGGCCCAATGGGCCGCCCGCGAGCATCATGTGAGGCCCTACGTCACCGAACAGCCCAGCTACTCCATCCTGCAGCGCGGGATCGAGGCCCATGTCCTGCCCGTGGCCGAGGAGTACGGGCTCGGCGTCCTGGCCTGGAGCCCGCTGGCCTCGGGCTGGCTGTCCGGCGCGGTCAGGAGGGGCCGGGAGATCACCACCAGCCGTTCGGCCATCCTGCCGCAGCGCTTCGACCTCTCCATCCCCTCCAACCAGGCCCGGCTCGACGCCGTGGAGCGTCTGGCGGTCATCGCCGAGGAGGCCGGGCTGACGCTGATCCAGCTCGCCCTCGGCTTCGTCACGGCGCATCCCGCCGTGACGAGCGCGCTCATCGGCCCCCGGACACCGGACCATCTGCGCACCCAGCTCGCCGCCGCGGACACCGTGCTCTCCGCGGACGTGCTCGACGCGATCGACGCCGTCGTGCCCCCGGGGACCGACCTGGCTCCGCACGAGAAGTTCGACACCCCGCCCGCCCTGCTCGACCCGGCGCTGCGCCGCCGCTGACGGCCCGGTGGAACGGGCCTGACGACCCCGCCCGGGTCAGAGTTCCGGAGCGGGGCCGCCAGGAGTCCGTGCGCGGAAAGGGGCGTGCCGGCCGGTGTGCCTCGATCAGCCGGTGTACGCCTCGATCTCGGACAACTGCCCTGCGGGCCAGCCGGTGTTGCCCGTGACGAGCACGCGCAGATAGCGGGTGGGAGTGCCGGACAGCGTGAGGGTCGTGGTGTTTCCGCTCGACGGGTCGAAGGTGTATCCCGCCGACGGCTTCAGGGTGGTGAACGTGGCGCCGTCGGTGCTGCCCTGGATGCTCAGCGTCTGGGTGCGCGTGGCCCACGCGGTCGCCGGCGGCAGCTTGAGGACGACGCGCTTGACGGCCTTGGCGGCGCCCAGGTCGACGGTGACGGACTGCGGGAAGGTGTTGTTGGCGCTCTCCCAGTAGCTGTTCGCGTTGCCGTCCACGGCGTTGGCGGCGGGGTAGACGTCCGTGTGGCTCGACTCGCTGACCGGCCGGTTCTTCGCGAGGTTCACGGTGGGGTCGGTGGGCGGGTCGGTCGGAGGATCGGTCGGCGGGTCGGTCGGTGGCGGGGTGCCGCCGCCGGGTACTCCGCCGTTGGTCCACTTCGGGTCCGGCCAGGTGCCCGTGCAGGCCGGCGGATCGGCGTACCAGCCGCTGTTGCCCGTACCCCGGGTGATCTGGAAGCCGGAGCCGACGCAGTTGTGGATCGGGTTGGACTGGGCGATGTTCGTGGCCGTGACATTGCTGAAGGAGGCCGTGCCCGGCGCCTGGATCTGGAGGGCGTAGGTCCCGGCTCCGTCGATCCGCACATGGTCGAAGTGCAGCCCGTTGGTCGCTCCCTCGATGTTCATGATCGCGGCGTATGAGCTGTCGAGGATCTCGCTGTCGGTGATGTCGACGGTCGCGTTCAGGGATTCGTTGAGTCCGCTGAACCAGACCGCGCCGACCCCGAACTGCCAGTTGTAGTCGTTGTTCCCGGCCCGTATGAGCGTGTTGCGCGCGGCCGTGATGGTGCCGGAAACGGCCGTGCCCTGGCCGGAGTTGACCCCGGGATAGCGGTTCGCGACGTGCAGGCCACCGCCGTTGGTGACGGTGTCCGCCATGACGTTGTCGGAGAGGGTGATGTCCTTGCCGCCGTACGTGACGATGTTGTTCGCGAGGATCGGCAGGACCACCGTGTCGAAGGTGAACTTGTTCCTGACGTTCGGGACGCTCTCCGCCCACATCGCGAGGCCGTCGTCACCGGTGTTCCGTACGAAGGTGTTGGTGACGGTGGAGTTGGTGACACCCATGTGGAAGTTCACGCCGTCCGCGGTCTGATCCAGGATGCGGCTGTTCTTGATGGTGAAGTTGTTCATCGGCCCGTCCATCCAGGCCCCGCATTTGGTGTGCTGCATCCATACGTTGTCGACGGTGGAGTCGGACAGCGCGCCGCCGATGGCGTTGACCTGGTCGTTGTCCACGCGCTCGCGGATGTCGCCGATGATGGCGAAGTCCTTGAGGGTGACGTTCTTGCTGCCGCCCTGACCGGCGTACTTGCCGTAGACGCCGACGGCTTTCGACCGGTCCGCCGGGTCGCGGCCGGTGAGGACGCTGTACCAGGGGCCCGCCCCGGCGAGCGTCACCTGGTCGACGACGATGTGATCGCGGACCTGGAAGGTGCCCTGCGGGATGTACACGGTTCTGCCCTGCGCCTTGCCCGCGTCGACCGCGGCCTGGATCTTGGCGGTGGAGTCCGCGGTGCCGGTCGGGTCCGCGCCGAAGTCGCCGACCACGTCGAGGGCTCCGGACGGCTTCCCGATCGGCGCGCCCACCTGCTCGAAGTCGGCGAGGTCGATGGTGAACGAGGGTGACTCGCCCGTGGAGGAGACCTGGAGCCGCACCTTGCTGCCGGCCGGCAGCGTGGAGCCGAACGTGGTGCGGGTCTCGTCGTAGAAGTGATGCGGGTTGGTGTCGCCGGGGTTGTTGTTGAAGGGGTAACCCCCGTAGTACCAGCCGTACTTGGAGGTCACGGGGACGCTCTTCAGCCGGTTGCCGTCGACCTTGAGGTCGAGGCTCGCGTCGCGGCCTGTGCCGGCGGCGTTGTCGGGCAGCGAGTAGCGGAACGACATGGCGTCGGCCGGCGCGGTCAGCGTGAACTCGACGTACTCGCCCGTCGCGTCCAGCGTGACGGCCTGGCGGCCGGACGCCTCGGAGGGGAGATGGCCGTAGAGCCGGTCCGGGCCGATGAGGGTGCCGTTGGTGGCGGCGTACTCGGCCTCCTGTTCCTTGAAGGGGACGGCCGCGCCCCGGCCGGAGATCCCGACGGGGGAAGGGGCGGGCACCCCCGCGGCGGCCGCGTGGGGGGCCAGTGCCACCGCGACGACGGTGCCGGCCGCGGCGAGTGCCAGCGACACGGACACCGCCGTGCCGCGGCGCGGGAATCTGCCTTGGGGAGAGGGAGTCACAGGCATGCGTCCTTAGGGCTCGTGGGGTGAGCGGACGCAAGAAGGCTAGGAGTGAAGGCAAGAGAAGTCTATGAAGCTGCGCAAGATTGATACAGTCTCTCGCAATTATTCGACGACCTGCCTTCGGGGTGGCCGATGCCGTCGGGCCCGGCCCACCGCGTTCGTCGCGGATGCCAGGGCTCCGTATATCGCGGGCCTATCGAGAACGCGATACGCCACCGCAACCGGCCGTCTCCTTCACTGGGGATATGACCCACGACGCATCCTCAGCAGCGCCCCGCCGTACGCGCCGGATCATGCTTCTCGGCCTGGCGGCCCTCGGTCTGGCGGGCGGCCTGTTCGTCCTGCGGCGGCCGCTCATGATGTCCGCTCCGAGATGCGCGGCCGGCCACTGGCACGGCTGCTACGACACGTTCAACGGCGTGGTGCTCATGACGCTGGTCGCGCTGCCACTGGCCGTGCTGGTGGCGTGGGCCCTCGCGTCCTGGAGGCATCGGACCGGCCTCGGTTCGGCAGGAGCGTGGCGCACGTCGCTGGCCGAGGTGGGCATGATCCACGGCACGGTGCCGTTCCTGTGGCTGACCATGATGCCGGGCCTCGCGCCCGGCGTCGCTCCCCGCCGGGTGAGCCTGGTGCCGCTGCGGGACCTGGTCACCATGGGGGCGGGCGGCATCATCGGCAACCTGCTGGTCTTCGCGGCGCTGGGGTTCTTCGCCCCGATGCGGTTCGCGGCGCTCGCGTCCGTGCCGCGGATCCTGGCGCTCGGCGTGGGCTGCTCGGTCCTGGTCGAGATCGCGCAGTACGTCCTGTGGCTGGACCGGGTGTCCTCCGTGGACGACGTACTGGTCAACGCCACCGGCGCCCTGCTGGCCGGGCCGGCTTCGCGCCGCTGGTGGCGCACGACCGAGCGGACGCCGTCGGACCGGCCTCGCCCCGCCCCGGCGCCGGCGGGCTGAACCGTCGTCCGGTGCGTACACGTCGTCGGGATACGCGGGCGATACGGCCTGCTGCTTAGGCTTCGGACATGCGTGTACTGATCGTGGAGGACGAGCCCTACCTGGCCGAGGCCGTCCGCGACGGTCTGCGGCTGGAGGCGATCGCCGCCGACATCGCCGCCGACGGCGACTGCGCCCTGGAACTGCTCGGCGTGAACTCCTACGACCTCGCGGTCCTCGACCGCGACATCCCCGGCCCCTCAGGCGACGAGGTCGCCCGGCACATCGTCGCCTCCGGCAGCGGCATCCCGATCCTCATGCTCACCGCCGCCGACCGGATCGAGGACAAGGCGTCCGGGTTCGGGCTCGGCGCCGACGACTACCTCACCAAACCGTTCGAGCTGCGGGAGCTCGTCATGCGGCTGAGGGCGCTCGACCGCAGGCGCGCCTACGCCCGGCCACCGGTCCGCGAGATCGCGGGCCTGCGGCTGGACCCGTTCCGCCGGGAGGTCTTCCGCGACGGACGCCATGTCGCGCTCACCCGGAAGCAGTTCGCCGTGCTGGACGTCCTCGTCGCCGCCGAGGGCGGTGTCGTCAGCTCCGAAGAGCTGCTGGAGCGGGCCTGGGACGAGAACGCCAACCCGTTCACCACCGCCGTCCGCATCACCGTCTCCGCGCTGCGCAAGCGGCTCGGCGAACCATGGATCATCGCCACGGTGCCCGGTGTCGGCTACCGGATCGACACCGGCGCGGACACCGGCGGGGACGGCACCCACCCCGGTGACACTCATGGATAGACGCCCGGGGCGCAGCGCCCGGCTGAAACTCACGCTCAGCTATGCCGGATTCCTCTTCGTCGCCGGCACGCTCCTGCTGGTGGTGATGTGGGTGTTCGTGCTGCGCTGGCTGCCGACGGCCGACCCCCGGCTCATCCAGAAGACGTACGGCGCCGTGATCATCGTCGGGCCCAGCCGCGCCGACCTCCTGCGCGGCTTCGCCCCCGCCGCGGCCGTCTCCCTGGGCTTCCTGCTGGTGTTCGGCCTCCTCGGGGGGTGGATTCTCGCGGGCCGGATGCTCTCCCCCCTCACACGGATCACGGACGCGGTACGGACGGCCGGGAGCGGGTCGCTGTCGCACCGGATCCGTATGAAGGGCCGCCAGGACGAATTCCGCGAACTCTCCGACGCGTTCGACTCGATGCTCGAACAACTCGAGTCCAAGGTCGCCGAGCAGCAGCGGTTCGCCGCGAACGCGTCCCACGAGCTGCGCACGCCGCTGGCGATCTCACGGACACTCCTGGACGTCGCCCGCAAGGACCCCACGCGGGACCGGGACGAACTCATCGAACGCCTGGACGCCGTCAACACGCGGGCGATCGACCTCACCGAGGCACTCCTGCTCCTCGGCCGCAGCGACCGCGGAGACCTCCCCCGCGAGAACGTCGACCTCTCCCTCGTCGCCGAGGAAGCCGCCGAAACGCTGCTTCCCTTCGCCGAACAGCGCCGGATCACGCTCGACGTCACCGGAGGGGCGGCCCGTACCCGCGGCTCCGCGGAACTCCTGCTGCGGATGGCGACGAACCTCGTCCAGAACGCCGTCGTCCACAATCTCCCCGACGGCGGCACCGTGACGGTCCACGCCGGCACGGAAGGGGACGCGAGCGTGCTGCGGGTCGAGAACACGGGCCGCAGGCTGGCGCCGGAACGGGTGGCGACCCTCACCGAACCGTTCCAGCGCGGAACGGAACGCGTACGCGCCGACGAGCACGCCGGCGTCGGTCTCGGCCTGGCCATCGTGGCCGGCATCGTCCGCGCCCACGACGGAACCCTCGAACTCGTTCCCCGCCCCGACGGCGGCCTCATCGTCACGGTCCGGCTGCCGGGCGCGGCATGAGCGGCGTCCAGCAGCCGGGCAGGTGGGCAGCCGGGCAGCCGGGCAGCCGGTCCGAGCGGGCTCACCGCGGGGCGGCGGCCCTTCAGCCGGTGGTTCCGTAGGCGGCCATGAACATGTCCACGAGTCCGTCGACCGCGTCGGCGTCGATGGGGCGGGTCGACAGCAGGCTGCGGTAGTACAGCGCACCGCACAGCACCTCGGCCGCGAACTCCAGGTTCGCTTCGGCCTTCAGTTCGCCGGTGCGCTGGGCGCGGGTGACCCGGTCGAGGGTGCTCCGCTCGACGGTCACCAGGAAGCGTTCGTGCAGTGTCGCCCGGAGCGCGGAGTCGCCTTGCGCCTCGGCGATGACCGCGCGGTAGACCGGGCCGATCGGCGGGCTGGAGAGGGCCGCGCCGGAACGGAGGAACTGTTCGCGCAGATCCTCGCGGAGGTTCCCCGTGTCGCGGTAGTCCAGATCGCTGGTCCACACGCGGCTGAGCGCGTCGAGCAGCAGTGCCGCCTTGGAGGGCCAGCGCCGGTAGATCGTGTGTTTGCCGACTCCGGCCCGGCGTCCGACTGCCTCGATGCTCAGACCCGCGTACCCGACCTCCGCGGCCAGATCGAGTGTCGCCTGGAGCAGTTCCTCGGTGCGCGCGGCACCTCGACGTCGCGGCGCGGCGGGCGGTTCCGTCATGAGTTCATCCTATCGGCACGTGCCGTGCCGTTGACAACGTGGGGGCCACGCGGAATATTCGGATCTCATCGGCACGGTGCGTGCCGATGAGGGCGGGTGGCGGGTCGCCGCCGGCGTGCGCAAGATTGCGGACAACGGATCCTCAAAGGGGGAGTTCTGTCATGAGCAGCACGGAAAGTGGTCGGCACGAGGGGTTCACGGCCGAAGAGCGGGCCGCGATGAAGGACCACGCCAAGGAACTGAAGAAGGAAGCCCGCCGCGGTTCACGCGCGGACAAGGCGGCCGAGGCGGAGCGGGACGTACTCGCGAAGATCGCCGAGATGGGGGACTCCGACCGGATCATGGCCGAGCGCGTCCACGCCGTCATCACCGCCGGCGCCCCGGTTCTCGCACCGAAGCTCTGGTACGGCATGCCCGCCTACGCGCTGGACGGCAAGGTCGTCTGCTTCTTCCAGAGCGCGGAGAAGTTCAAGGCGCGCTACGCGACGCTCGGTTTCAGCGACCAGGCGAAGCTGGACGACGGCACGATGTGGGCCACCGCGTTCGCCCTGACCGAGCTGACCGCCGAGGTCGAGGCGAGGATCGGTGCGCTCGTGAAGCAGGCGGTGAGCTGAGGCACTTCACGAAGGCACCCGGCTCGCCTCGCAGCGGGCCCTGCCCGCCGGGGAGTTCGGGTCGGGAGCCGACATGCGCCGACCCGTCTCCGTACGAGGGGGACCGCCCCTGAGGTCACCCGGAGGGAAGGGGGAACCGCCTCAGCGGCTCTTGCGTACCCGGGCGGCCGCGCGGGCTTCCGCGGCCTTGCGGGCGTCCGCGGTCTTGCGTGACTCCTTGGCGGGCCGCCCGGGACGCGTTCCGATGCCCCGGAAGGGCGCGTTGCCCGTCGGCTTCGGTTCGGTCGGCGGGCGCCTGGCCCCGGTGATGGCGGTGAGCGCCGCCTCGCCCGAGCGCACCTGCGTGACCGTCGGCCGGATACCGGCCTCGGTCATCAGACGGTTCACGTCGCGCCGCTGGTTGGGGGTGACCAGGGTGACCACCTTCCCGGACTCCCCGGCGCGCGCGGTGCGCCCGCCGCGGTGCAGGTAGTCCTTGGCGTCGGCGGGCGGGTCGACGTTGACGACGAGGTCGAGCGCGTCGATGTGAATGCCACGGGCGGCGACGTTCGTGGCCACCAGCACGTTGATCTCACCGTTCTTGAACTGGGCGAGCGTGTGCGTGCGCTGCGGCTGCGACTTCCCGCTGTGCAGGGCGGAGGCGCGGATGCCGCCGGCCCGCAGATGACGGGTGAACTGGTCCACGCCCGCCTTGGTGTCCAGGAACATCAGCACCCGGCCGTCCCGCGCGGCGATCTCGGTCGCCGTCGCGTACTTGTCGGCGCCGTGGATGTTCAGCACGTGGTGTTCCATCGTGGTGACCGATCCGGCCACCCGGTCGACGGAGGCGAGGACCGGGTCGTGCAGGTAGTTCTCCACGAGCTGGTCGACGTTGTGGTCGAGCGTGGCCGAGAACAGCAGCCGCTGACCGTCGGCGTGCACCTGGTCCATGAGGTCCGAGACCTGCGGCAGGAAGCCCAGGTCGCACATCTGGTCGGCCTCGTCCAGCACCGTGATCCGCACCTGGTTCAGGAAACAGTCCCGGCGTGACACCAGGTCGGTCAGCCGCCCCGGCGTCGCGATGAGCACCTCGACACCGGTCCGCAGCAGCGCCTGCTGCCGGTTGATCGACAGACCGCCGACCACCGTCCCGAGCCGTACGTTCAGGGTCTGCGCGTACGGCTCCAGCGCGTCGCTCACCTGCTGCGCGAGCTCCCGCGTCGGCACCAGGACCAGCGCCAGCGGCCGCTTCGCCTCCGCCCGGCTGCCCGCGGTCCGGGCGAGCAGAGCCAGACCGAAGGCCAGCGTCTTGCCCGAGCCGGTCCGCGCCCGGCCGAGGACGTCGTGTCCGGCCAGCGCGTTCGGCAGGGTCGCGGCCTGGATCGGGAAGGGTTCCGTCACCCCGAGCCCGGTCATCCTGGCCACCAGTTCCGCCGGCAGACCGAGGGCGTCGAAGGACGCGGCGGGAGGCAGGTCCGCCGAACGGGACGATGGTGCCATGACGTCGCTCCGCGGCGCCGGCCGGTCGGCGCCGGCGTCGGAGAGTCCAGGGGCCGGCGGCTTCGCGTTCATGGGGAACCTTCCTCAGTCTGACGCCCGGAACGCCCCGGGGCCCGTACCCTCGGCCCGGGGCCCCGCCCAGTGGAATCGAGGGCGCCCATTTTCCAGCGGGGGGGCGCGCTCTCGCGCGCGCGCGGGGGGGGAGGGGCGCGCGGGCG
>NZ_JBHYXD010000097.1:0-18337 GCF_042751995.1 Streptomyces sp. NPDC059371
GGGGGGTCGGATCGGCGGCACGCGCCCCCCGCGTCCCCCAGGCGCCTGGGCGGGGGCCCCCCGCTCTGCGGTGCGCGCCCGGCGGCCCCTCCAGCTCCGGGGGCGACCCCCTCGGGGATCGCCTTCTTGACGGAGGCGGCCAGGTCGACGAGCACGCCGGAGGCATCGGCCCCTCCGGGCACGGTGACCTGGACGTACGCCAGACGCGACGCGGTGGTGAGGCGGGTCGTCCCGTCGTCCTGCGTCTCCATCAGCCAGTCGACGCCGTTCACTCCGCCGCCCACCGCCTTCGGGTCGTCGCCCGCCGCCACCTTCGGATCGATCATCTTCGGCGGCCGCTCGACACCGCAGCGCAGTATGATCGCCGGGCTTCCCCAGCCCGCGGTCAGCGCGGACCGGGGCTCCGGGTCCTCACGGCGCCGGCCGTCCACGGTCCGCGGCAGCGCCTTGTCCAGGTTCCGGCACAGCTCGGTGACCTTCGTGTCCGGGTTCGGAACCGCGACGGACGCGCTGTCGTCTGCTGAGGAGCAGCCCGCGATCGCGATCAGCGCCGCGAGAACGGGCAGCCCGGGGGAAGCGGTGTGCCGGTGACGGAAGAAGTTCACCGGCCAAGGGTAGACGGGGGCTACAGGTGCACGACCGGACAGGTCAGGGTGCGGGTGATGCCGTCCACCTGCTGGACCTTGGCGACCACCATGCGACCGAGTTCATCGACGGTGTCGGCCTGGGCCCGCACGATCACGTCGTACGGTCCTGTCACGTCCTCGGCCGTGATCACCCCCGGGATCTTGCTGATCGTCTCGGCGACGGTCGACGCTTTGCCGACCTCCGTCTGGATCAGGATGTACGCCTGTACCACGGAACCTCCAGGGCGGCCACGAGGATCATGTGGGGAAAAGGAACGCCACGGTATCGCGTTGCCGCGCGCCGCGGGGAGACCCGCGGTGACTGGGGCTCGCGCGCCGGGGTGGAGGGACTGCGCAAGTTGACGGTCAACTCGACCGTACCGAGTACTCAGACGGCTCGCGACCGGGCACGAGCAGCGACAGAGGGAGCACGACGATCATGAAGGGCACCGTGGGCGAGTTGGGGGAGTTCGGGCTCATCCGAGAGCTCACCTCGCGTCTCACCACCACCCCGGCGGTCCGGGTCGGCCCCGGCGACGACGCCGCGGTGGTGGCAGCGCCGGACCGCAGGGTCGTGGCGAGCACCGACATCCTCCTCGAAGGGCGTCACTTCCGCCGCGACTGGTCCACGGCGTACGACGTCGGCCGCAAGGCCGCCGCGCAGAACCTCGCGGACATCGCCGCGATGGGCGCCGTGCCGACCGCGCTGCTGCTCGGCCTGGTCGTGCCCGCCGAACTCCCGGCCACCTGGCCCTCGGAGCTGATGGACGGACTGCGCGACGAGTGCCAGGTCGCGGGCGCGGCCGTGGTCGGCGGTGATGTCGTACGGGGGGAGACCATCACCGTCGCGATCACCGCGCTCGGTGATCTGCGCAACCACGAGCCGGTCACCCGAGGCGGGGCCCAGCCCGGTGACGTCGTCGCCGTGACGGGCTGGCTGGGCTGGTCCGCGGCCGGGTTCGCGGTGCTCTCCCGGGGCTTCCGGTCGCCGCGCGCGTTCGTCGAGGCCCACCGCCGGCCCGAACCGCCGTACCACGCGGGTCCGGCCGCCGCCGGGCTCGGCGCGACCTCGATGACGGACGTCAGCGACGGGCTGATCGCCGACCTCGGGCACATCGCCGAGGCGAGCAAGGTACGCATCGACATCCGGTCCGGGGACATCGACATCCCCTCGCAGATGAACGACATCGGCCAGGCCGTCGGGGTCGACCCCATCCAGTGGGTGCTCACCGGCGGCGAGGACCACGCGATCGTCGCCACCTTCCCGCCGGACGTGAAGCTGCCCGCGCGCTGGAAGGTGATCGGCGAGGTCCTCAACCCGTCGGCGCTGCCCCGGGTGACCGTGGACGGCGCTCCCTGGACGAGCAAGGGCGGCTGGGACCACTTCGGGGACATCGAGTCCTGAGACCGCGCGCGGGGCCCGGAGGACCGGGCCCCGCGCGACGGGCGGTGTGGCACTCGGCCCGCATCTGCCCGCATCTGCCCGCATCTGCCCGCATCGCCCCGGATCGGTCCGGATCGGCCGTTGTCCCGGAGACAGCAAAAAACCCGCCCACCGTGAGGTGGACGGGTTCAGTGCAAGCGAACCAGCAGTGGCCGCGCGCTAGCGGTTGTCAGCGCGTGACCTTGCCGGCCTTGATGCACGAGGTGCAAGCGTTCACGCGCTTCGGCGTCCCGCTCACCACAGTACGAACGCGCTGGATGTTGGGGTTCCAGCGACGCGGTGTACGGCGGTGCGAGTGCGAGATGTTGTTGCCGAAGCCCGGCCCCTTGCCGCAGACATCGCAGTTGGCAGCCACGGGTCACTCCAAAGACTTCAGATGCATTTACGGTTGATCCCGGCATGCCGAGGATCAAGATCTAGGATCTGAGTGGCGGTGCCAGGGGGATGGCCCGATCGGATCGGGCAACTGGAGCAGCATACAACGACTGCGTCCGGAGAACGAAACTACCATGACCTGCCGGTCGCCACCCCGCCCGAGGCCGGAGCCCTCTACCGGCAGTAACCCCTTCTGGGACTACGCTGCCTCCCACGTCCAGCAGCTCAAGGAGGCGCGGGTGCCGCAGGTGCCGCAGACATTCGATGCTCTCGCGGTGCGCACCTGGTGCGGGCTCGCGCTGGAGGCCCTGGGCCGCGCGCGCGAGGCGATCGACGCGATCAATGTCTACCCGGTCGCCGACGGGGACACCGGGACGAACCTGTACCTGACGGTGGAGTCGGCCGCGGCGGCGGTCGAGGCGGTGTTCGCGGGCCATGAGGCGGTGGCGGCTCCGGCGCCCGGGACCGCCGAAGCGGCCGGGGCGGGCGAAGAGCGTGCGGTCTCCCTCGCCGATGCCATCAGGGCCATGGCGCACGGGGCCCTGATCGGGGCCCGGGGAAACTCCGGGACCATCCTCGCGCAGCTCCTGCGGGGCATGGCCCAGGTGCTCGCGGCCGACGGTGAGACCGCTCACACCGACGGCCTGGGCCTGTGCCTGGCCCTGCGCAACGCCGCCGACTCCGCGCGCGGGGCCGTCGCGCACCCCGTCGAGGGCACGGTCCTCAGCGTCGCCTCGGCCGCCGCCGACGCGGCCGCCGGGGTCGAGGGGGACTGCGGCGAGGTCGCGGTCGCGGCCTACGCGGGCGCGGGCATCGCGCTCTCCGCGACCACCGGACAGCTCGCCGTCCTGGAGCACGCCGGTGTGGTCGACGCGGGCGGGCGAGGACTGGTGGTGGTCCTCGCGGCACTGGTGCAGACGTTCACGGGGGAGGCGCCGCGACCGTTCGCGGCCTCCGCCGCCCCGCACGAGCCGGGAGAGGGGCGAGAGGGAACCGCCCCCGGCACCACGGGCGTCCTCGGCACCACGGACCTGGCCGGCGCCTCGGACCTGCCCGGTTCCGCCGGCACACCGGACGCTTCCCCAGGGACCGCCGGAGCCGGCGCGGGGGACGGCCCCGGGGCCGCGACACGACATCCGGACGGCCTCGGTGCCGACGCGGCGGCCGCCTGCGGGGACGGGGGCGCGGAGAGCGGCCATCCCGCCTTCGAGGTGATCTACCTCCTGGAGGCGGAGGACGCCGCCGTGGACCGTCTGCGGGACCGGCTGGACGGCCTCGGCGACTCCCTCGTCGTGGTCGGCGGCGACGGCCTGTGGAACGTCCATGTGCACGTGGACGACGCGGGCGCGGCCGTCGAGGCGGGCGTCGAGGCGGGGCGTCCGCACCGCATCCGGATCACCCACTTCGCGCTCGGCGACGCCCACACCGGGGCCGGGGCGGGGCGACCGCCCCGGGAGCGGACGCAGCGAGCCGTCGTGGCCGTCGTGCCCGGCGAGGGCCTCGCCGGGCTCTACACGGAGGCCGGGGCGACCACCGTGCTCGCGCGGCCGGGGGAGCCGCCCGCCAGCGGGGAGCTCGTGGAGGCCGTACGACGGGCCCACGCGCGCGAGGTGGTGCTGCTGCCCAACGACGCCGACCTGCGGCACACCGCGGCGGCGGCCGCCGAACAGGCCCGCGCCGAGGGCGTCCGGGTCGCCCTGATCCCGACCCGCTCCGCGGTCCAGGGCATCGCCGCGCTGGCCGTGCACGAACCGGGGCGCCGCTTCGACGAGGACGTCGTCGCCATGACGTCGGCCGCGGGCGCCACCCGCTACGCCGAAGTCGCCGTCGCCGAACGGCAGTCCTGGACCATGGCCGGCATCTGCCAGGCCGGAGACGTCCTCGGCCTCATCGACGGTGACGTCGCCGTCATCGGCGCCGACGTCACCGCCACGGCGGAGACCGTCCTCGACCGCATGCTCGCGGCGGGCGGCGAGATGGTCACCCTCGTCCTCGGCGACGAGGCCCCCGAGACCATCGCCGCGCACCTGGAGTCACGGGTACGGGAGTCCTACCTCGCAGTGGACACCGTGGTGTACCGGGGCGGGCGCCAGGGCGCGCTGCTGCTGATCGGCGTCGAGTAGCGGACCCCGGTGCCGGCGGTCAGGCGCTCGCGGGCACCTCGGACCGCCGGGGGACCTCCGGGGCCCCCGCCGTCCGGTGGGCGCGTTCGACGGCCTGCCCCCAGTAGGTCCCGGCGACCATGAGCAGGGCGCCGAGGGCGGTGAGGGCCGTCAGGTGTTCGCCGCCCAGCGCGATGCCGACCGCGACCGCCCAGACCGGCTCGGTGCCCAGCAGCAGGCTGACCCGGCTGGCGGAACTGCGCTGCACCGCCCAGGTCTGGGCGAGGAAGGCGAACAGGCCGCAGAACAGGGCGAGATAGCAGAGCCGCGCCCAGCCGCCGGCGTCGACCCCGCCGAGCGTCGTCAGGGTGCCCGCGACGGGCACCGCGAACAGGACGGCGCCGACGAGCGTCTGGACGGCCGTGACGTGCAGCGGCCGCACCGGGTGACGGGCGGTGAGCCGTCCCACCAGGGCCACATGGGCCGCGCGGACCAGCGCGGCGGCGAGGATCAGCAGGTCGCCGCCGCGAGGCGAGTGGAAGCCGCTGCCGGACACCAGGAGGACGACGGCCAGCAGACACAGGCCGGTCGCGGCGAAATAGCGGGGCGGCAGCCCCGCCGCTCCGGACGTACGGTCCAGCAGCGGGGTGAGCACGATGGTGAGGCTGATCAGCAGGCCCGCGTTGGCGGCGCTGGTGTGGGCGACCCCGTACGTCTCCAGGACCAGGACGGCGGCCTGGGTGATCCCCAGCACCGCCCCGACACGCAGCTCGTCGCGTGTGCAGCGCCTCGCCCGGCGCCGGACGCCGACGAGCGCGACACAGGCGGCGGCCGAGATGCCGTACCGCGCGAACAGGACGAGCAGGACGGGGAGCGCCGAAGTGGCGGTCTTGGCGGCCAGATAACTGGAACCCCAGACGACGGCGACAAGGAGAAGCACCGCGTCGGTGCTGCGGACTCGGGACACGCCCACACGCTGCCCCACCCCGACTCTGAAGCCCAGAGCGAAGTTCTTCAAGGTCCTTTAAGCATCACTACAATGAACGGGTGAACGAGCGGCAGTTGCGGATCCTGCGTGAACTGGGCGAGCTGGGGAGTGTCACCGCCGTGGCGGAGGCGCTGCTGATGACCCCCTCGGCGATCTCGCAGCACCTGCGCCTGCTGCAGCGCTCGATTCCGGTCCCGCTCACCGAACGCGACGGACGGCGGCTGGTGCTGACGGACGCCGGGCGGGTGCTCGCCGGTGCGGCGATCGAGGTGGAGAGCGCCCTCGCCCGGGCACGGCACTGCGTGGACGAGTTCGTGGACGTTCCGGCCGGAGACGTGTCCGTGGCCGCCTTCCACAGCGCGGCCGCCACGTTCTTCCCGGTCCTGCTGCGCGACCGGGAGGCGACGGCGCCGAGGCTCTCGCTCGCCGACGAGGACGTGGCGCAGGACCACTTCCCCCGGCTGACCCGGGACTACGACCTCGTCGTCGCCCACCATCTCGCGCACACCCCGCCCTGGCCGCGCACCGTCACCGCGACCACGCTGCTGAGCGAACCCCTCGACGTCGCGCTGCCGGCCGATCACCCGCTGGCCCGCGAGGCGAGCCTGACACCGGACGACGTCGCGGGTCTGCCCTGGATCACCGTGCACGACGGGTTCCCGCTGATGGCCACCGTCGACGCCATCGCGACCGCCGCGAACCGGCGGCTCGACATCGTCCACCGCATCAACGAGTTCGCGGTGGTCGCGGAGACCGTCGCCGCGGGAGGCGGCCTCGCCCTGATGCCCCGCTGGACCACGCGCCCACATCCCGCCCTGGTCCTCAGACCACTGACCGGGGTCCACGCCGTACGCCGCATCGACGTGCTCCACCGTCCCGAGCGCGCGGCCCGCAAGGCCGTACGGACGGTCCTCGGCGAACTGCGCCGCGCGGCCGAGACGATCCGCACCGGCGACGACACACATCCCGGCGCCGCCGGTCCTAGCCGGCTCTCTCCATCAGCGTGACCATCTCCTCGGCCTCGGCCCGCCGGGCCTCGGCGATCTCCCCGTCCAGCCGGCCGCACACGGCGAGGACCGTGCGCGCGCGGCCAGAGGCGGCCTCGTGCCGGCCCAGTTCGGCCTCCAGCCGGCCGGCCGCCAGTTCGGCGCCCGTGCGGGCACCGAGCAAGGGGTCGCCGAGGGAGGCGAACACGGTGATCGCCCGGATCATGTGCCCGAGTGCCTCCTCGAACACCTCCCGCACGACGGCCTCTTCCGCGTCGTCCGCCACGGAGCGGGCCAACAGGTCGCCGAACTGACGGTGGGTGTGCCCGAGTTCGGCGACGACATGACGTCCCGCGTCCGCCCCCTCGTCCGCGGCACCGGTGTCGACACCGACACCGACACCGGCTCCGGTATCGGCACCGGCTCCCGCTTCCGCCGCCGACTCGCACTCCCGGATCGCCTGCGCCATCAGCTCCCGCGCCTCGCCGAGCCCGCCGTCCCGCCGGGCCGCGCCCCACGCGCGGGCCCGGAGCGCGCGGACGAGCCCGCCGAAGTCGCCCAGCTCGCGCCACAGGTCGCACGCGCGGACGTACGCCTGATCGGCCCGCGCGGTCATCCCGGCGTGCGTGAGGGCCTCGGCCGCGAGGTTCGCGAGCATCGCGTGGTCACGCTGCTCGGGCCAGTGCCGGGCGATGCCGGCGGCACGCAGCCAGTGTTCGGCGGCCTCACGGTGTTCGCCGAGCTCGGTGAGACAGTCACCGAGCCACCAGCGCGTCTGCACGATCGCGCCCTCGCCGTGCATCTCGGCGGTCAGATCCGGCAGCGCCGACTCCAGGATCTCGGCGGCCTCCGCCCACCGCCCGAGCCGCAGCAGGAAACCACCGAGGTGGTGGCGCGCCCAGGCGCCGAACGTGGCGGCCTCGCCCGCCTCGTCGGCCCAGTGCGCGGCCTCCAGGGCATGCTCCGAGGCGGGGCCGAGCCGCCCGGTGGCCGCGAGTGTCTCGGCGAGCCGGAGGTGAAGCTGGGCATGGCCCACCGGCTCCAGATGGGACCCTCCGTGTTCCAGCGCGTCGCGCGTCGCCCGTTCCGCCGCCTCCAGGTCGCCGAGATGCGTCGCGATCCCGGCGAGTCGGGAGTCGTACTCGACGGCGAACCACGGCAGCCCCGCCGCCACGAACCCGTCGACGGCGCGCCGGAGGAATCCGGCGGCCCCTTCGGCGTCGTCGGCGCGGGCGGCGAGCTCCCCGAGCATCGCGTACGCCTCGGCGGCCCGCGACGCGAGGCCCACGTCGTCCCCGGCGTGCGGCTCCGCGAGGTCCAGCAGCTCCCGCGCGGCCTCTTCGGCGGCGACCATGACATCGGCCTCGGCCTCGGTGCCGGTGCCGGTGCCGGTGCCTGTGCCTGCGCCTGTGCCGGCGTTGGTGTCGGCCTCGGAGCCGGTCTCGGAGCCGGAGCCGGCGTTGGTGTCGGTGCCGGTGCCGGGGAGCGGTTGCCCGTTCACCGCGGCGGTCTCCAGCTCGTCCACCCTGTGCATTAGCGTCCGGGCCCGGCTCACCAGCACGGACGCCGTCTGCGAGACCTGCGTCCCACCCTCCGAGAACAGGGCGAGCACCTGCGCGCGCAGGTCCGCGACGACCTCCAGGGCCTGCGCGGACCCGCCCGACAGCGCCTGGACGTACGCCGCGCGGGAACGGGCCGCCAGCGCCTCACCGGGGTCGCCCGCCTCGGCGTACAGCCCGGCGGCCCGCTGGAAGAGCGCGGCGCCCCGCGGCCCGAGGCCCATCGCCGCGTGATCGGCGATCTCCGCGCGGTCGCGGACCTCCAGCTCGTGGCCCTCGGCGACGCGCGAGACCGCCGCCCACGCCTCGACCGCGTCCGGGTTCCGCAGCGCCGAGAGCCGCCGGGCCTCGGCGAGCAGCGCGTCCACGCCCGGCCCGGCGGCCTCCGTCACCGCCTGCCCCGAGGGCACGGGCACCGGCACCGCCGGCCGGGATCCCGCGCGTGCCGGGGCCGCGGAGCGGACGCCCAGCGGCAGCCGGCCGACGAGCACCGGCTGGTCCATGCGGGCGCGGGCCCGCTCGCCGACGTACGACGTGCCGTTGCGGTCGTCGAACCGCGCGGCCAGCGCGAGCGCCTCCCCCCGCGCGTGCACGGCGAGTTCCGCGGCCGTCCACGCCCGCCCCGCGGGCCCGGGTACCGCCTGCCCGCCGAGCCCGAGCGCGGTCAGCCGGTCCATCGTGAGCGCCACGACCGCCATGAAGTCCAGTCCGCTGCGCGGATCCCCGGAGTCCGTGAAATAGGCCGGGCGCTCCGCGAGCAGTTCCAGGGCGCGCGCCTCGTTGCCGGTCAGGGCACAGAACTCCACATGGTCCGCGTACGCGCCGCGCATGCTCTCCATGGCCCGCACCAGCCGGAAACCCCGCAGATGGTGGGCGCGCGCCTCCTCGACGCGTCCCAGGCGCAGCAGCGGCAGCAGGGAGGACGCGAGGACGGTGTGCGGTTCGTGGGCGCAGGTGTACTCGCCCTGGAGCACCGGCGCCCACAGCTCCAGTGCCTCCTGGTCCGCGCCGCGCACCGCGCGCCACCAGCCCTGCCCGTGCAGTTCGCACGCGTGGCAGTCGGCCATCGAGTCGCGGTCCGCCGCCAGCCAGGCGCCGTACGCCCGGTCGGCGCGCCCCAGGTCGCCCAGATGGGCGGCGACACTGAACTCGGCGCTGCGCACGGCCCGTTCGGAGTGACCGGCGAGACGGTAGCGCTGCTCCATCTCGCCGAGCCACTTCTCTATGGAGGCGAGCGGAACGTGCGGCTGGTCGAGCATGCCCGCCGACATCCACTTGAAGACCCAGTGCAGGGAGTGGATCTCGAACTCGTCGAAGTCCTCGGGGTGTTCGTCCCACATGCGCAGCAGGCGCGCGAAGGGGACGAACATCTTGTCCTTCTCGGAGCTGTAGTTGTAGACCTTGAGCTGGTGTCCGAGCGCCTCGATCACGGCGAGCGGGATGTCCAGCCCCTCGGCCTCCACGAGCAGTTGTTCCGCGCGCGCGTTGCGACCGGGCCCCTCGGGCTGCTCGTAGTTGTCCGCCATCGCCCGGCGCAGCGTGTCGAAGTCCATGGCCGGGGTCATCGGCGGTCGTCCTTTCCGGGGTCGGTGTGGGTGGCCCATTCCAGGAGGCCGATGAAGGCGCGGTTCAGGAGCGCCGAGTCCGCGGGCCGCAGCGGGCGCTGGGCCATCAGCAGGGCCTGTCCGTACAGGGACTCCGTGGCCGTTCCGACGAGGTCCGGATCACCGAGCGAACTGATCCTGCGGATCAGCGGGTTGAGATGGTTGAGGACCAGACGCGCGCGGGGGGCGCTGCCGCGCAGCGAGCCGAGGATGCCCGCCCACAGGTCGTCGGCCTGCTCCTCGGCCTCCGCCCGGGCCTGTTCGTGGCGGGCCGCCCGGTCGTCCAGATGCAGGGCGGGCACCGACAGCGGGTGGAAGGCGCGCAGCACGACGTCGCAGTTCAGCGGGTCGAGCCGGGCCCGCGCGGCGGCGAGGAAGCCGGCCAGCGCCAGCTCCTCGGCCGGGTCGACCGTGTCCAGGTGGGCCGTGACGGTGTCCGCGTCCAGCTCCGAGACGGCCGTACCCGGACGGACGGCGGGCAGGGCCTCGATCAGCTCACTGTCGTACGTGTAGCCGCCGTTGACGACTCCGACCCCCTGCGCGGAGGCGATCGGCGCGACCTGCCGGTACTCCTCCACGGTCCGCGTGAAGTGCACCACCTGGTGCCGCTGCGCGAACTCCTCCAGGGACAGCCGTCCGTCGGTCGTCTCGAAGGGCAGCCACGGCAGCATCGTGCGCAGCATCCCGGCGTCGTGCCGCGCCAGCGACTTCACTCCCAGGTGGTGCACGGAAAGGAAGGCGGCCAGCCGTTCCGGGTCACCCGCCGCGAGCCCGGTCAGCCAGGACCGGATGCGCTCGCCGAGCGCCTCCCGCACGGCGGCGAGGGTCTCGTCCTCGTACAGCGACTCGCGGGACGCGGTGGGCCGCAGGCTGTCCGTGTCGAGGACGCAGCGCACGAAGAACGCCCAGTCCGGCAGGAGCTGTTCGGCCCGCTCGGTGAGCAGCATGCCCTTCAGGTGCACACGGTGGCTCGCGCGCTGGGCGGGACTGACCGCCGTCGGCAGCACATAGGCCACACCGCGGATCCCGGCGAGCGGCACGTCCAGGTCGATCGAGTCCAGCGGAGTGAACCCGAACAGCTCCCGGCAGTGCCGGGCCAGGGCGGCCCGGCGGGCGAAGGGGCTCGGGTGGGGCCGGTCCCAGGGCGCGGGCAGGTCCGCGATCGCCTCGTCGCCGATCCGTACGTCGTACGGCAGCAGCGCGCCGAAGTCGCGCGCCAGCGACCGGACCCGCTCCTCGCTCAGCCACTCGCCGGCCCCGGCGCGGGCCACCAGGTGCACGGTGGTGCCGGGTTCGGCGCGCGCCTCGTGCGGCAGGACGCGCACGGTGTACGAGCCGTCGTCGGCCGCCGTCCACTCGACGGGCGCCGCGTCGGGCGTCCGGGCACTGCGGCTGACCACCCGGATCCGCTCGGCGACGACGAAACACGCCAGCAGTCCGATCCCGAACTGGCCGAGGAAGTCCGAACGCGCCGACTCCAGGCCGTCGTTCCGCTTGGAGCTGCGGCCGATGGTCGCCAGCAGGCTGTGCACGTCGGACTCGGTGAGCCCGATGCCGGAGTCCTCCACCCGCAGGGTTCCGTCCTCGGCGTACAGCCGCACCGTGGCCGGGGCGTCCGGATCCTCGGCGCGCCGCGCGGTGATCGCGTCGACGGCGTTCTGCAGCAGCTCGCGCAGATAGACCTTGGGGCTGGAGTAGAGGTGATGGGAGAGGAGGTCGACCAGACCGCGCAGGTCGACCTGGAACGTATGAGGTGACGGGGAGGCCTGGGACGGCTGTGAGGTCTGGGAGTCCATCGTCGCTGCGCCGGTCGGTGGGGGGACGGGCGACGGCGCGGGGTCGGGCGGTCCCGGGGGAGGTGACCGCGAAGAGGGCCGGAGCGCGTCATCCTAGGCCCGGAACGAGCCGTCTGACCAGCGGATTTCCCAGACGTATACGGCAATGTCAGTGCCGTGGTGTGCAATGGATCTCGTGCCCGTGCTCGAAGAACCACTGAAGAAGGCGCTCGGTCCCGCCACCGCGAAGGTGATGGCCGAGCACCTCGGCCTGCACACCGTGGGCGATCTGCTGCACCACTACCCCCGCAGATACGAGGAGCGCGGGCAGCTCACCCACCTCGCCGACCTGCCGCTGGACGAGCACGTGACCGTGGTCGCCCAGGTCGCCGACGCGCGCCTGGCCACCTTCGCCTCGTCCAAGGCGCCCCGCGGCAAGGGCCAGCGCCTCGAAGTCACCATCACGGACGGCAGCGGCCGCCTCCAGCTGGTCTTCTTCGGGCACGGCGTGCACAAGCCCCACAAGGACCTGTTGCCCGGCACCCGCGCGATGTTCTCCGGCAAGGTCTCCGTCTTCAACCGCCGCCTCCAGCTCGCCCACCCGGCCTACGAACTGCTGCGCGGCGAGGACGACGAGGCCGCGGAGAGCGTCGACAGCTGGGCGGGCGCCCTCATCCCGATCTACCCGGCCACCGCCAAGCTGGAGTCCTGGAAGATCGCCAAGTCCGTGCAGACGGTGCTGCCCAGCGCCCAGGAGGCGGTCGATCCCCTCCCGGACTCGCTGCGGGACGGCCGCTGTCTGGTCACCCTCCCCGAGGCACTCCTCAAGATCCACCGCCCGCACACCAAGGCGGACATCCACGACGCCCGCGCCCGCCTCAAGTGGGACGAGGCCTTCGTCCTCCAGGTCGCCCTGGCCCGCCGCCGGCACGCCGACGCCCAGCTACCTGCCGTAGCCCGCACCCCCGCGCCCGACGGCCTGCTGACCACCTTCGACGCCAGACTGCCCTTCACCCTCACCGACGGCCAGCGGAAGGTCTCGAAGGAGATCTTCGACGGCCTCGCCACCGAACACCCCATGCACCGGCTGCTCCAGGGGGAGGTGGGCAGCGGAAAGACGATGGTGGCCCTGCGCGCCATGCTCGCCGTCGTCGACGCGGGAGGGCAGGCCGCGATGCTCGCGCCCACCGAGGTGCTCGCCCAGCAGCATCACCGGTCGATCACCGAGATGATGGGCGAGCTGGCCGAGGGCGGCATGCTCGGCGGGGCCGAGCACGCGACGAAGGTCGTGCTCCTCACCGGCTCCATGGGGGCGGCCGGCCGGCGCCAGGCGCTGCTCGACCTGGTCACCGGCGAGGCCGGGATCGTGATCGGCACCCACGCGCTGATCGAGGACAAGGTCCAGTTCTACGATCTGGGCCTGGTCGTGGTCGACGAACAGCACCGCTTCGGCGTCGAACAGCGCGACGCCCTGCGCGGCAAGGGCAAGCAGCCCCCACACCTCCTGGTGATGACCGCCACGCCCATCCCGCGCACGGTCGCGATGACGGTCTTCGGCGACCTGGAGACCTCCGTGCTCGACCAGCTCCCCGCCGGACGTTCCCCGATCGCCAGCCATGTCGTCCCGGCCGCGGACAAGCCGCACTTCCTCGCCCGCGCGTGGGAGCGCGTGCGCGAGGAGGTGGAGAACGGCCATCAGGCGTACGTCGTCTGCCCCCGCATCGGTGACGAGGAGGACGACCCCAAGAAGGGCGCCCGGAAGAAGTCCCCGGAGGACGAGGCGGAGAAGCGTCCGCCGCTGGCCGTCCTGGACATCGCCGACCAGCTCGCCAAGGGCCCCCTTCAGGGCCTGAGGGTCGAGGTCCTGCACGGCAGGATGCACCCGGACGACAAGGACGCCGTCATGCGCCGCTTCGCCGCGGGCGAGACGCACGTCCTGGTCGCCACGACCGTGATCGAGGTCGGGGTGAACGTACCGAACGCCACCGCCATGGTCATCATGGACGCCGACCGCTTCGGCGTCTCCCAGCTCCACCAGCTCCGCGGCCGGGTCGGCCGCGGCTCGGCCGCGGGACTCTGCCTGCTGGTCTCCGAGATGCCGGAGGCGAGCCCGGCCCGCCAGCGGCTGAACGCGGTGGCCTCGACCCTGGACGGCTTCGAGCTCTCCCGCATCGACCTCGAACAGCGCCGCGAGGGCGACGTCCTCGGCCAGGCGCAGTCCGGTGTCCGCTCCTCGCTGCGCATGCTGGCCGTCATCGACGACGAGGAGATCATCGCGGAGGCCCGCGAGGAGGCCACCGCCGTGGTCGCCGCCGACCCGGACCTCACGGGCCTGCCCGGCCTGCGCGTCGCCCTGGACGCCCTGCTGGACGAGGAACGGGAGCAGTACCTGGACAAGGGCTGAGCGGCGGCGGGCGGCCGGCGGCTGAGAGACTGGGGGGAACCGACCACCCCCAGCGCAAAGGACCCTCATGACCCGCGTGATCGCCGGCCGGGCCGGCGGACGCCGTCTGGCCGTCCCGCCGGGCACCGGCACCCGCCCCACCTCCGACCGGGCGCGCGAGGGCCTCTTCTCCACCTGGCAGTCCCTGCTCGGCGGCCCGCTGGACGGCGAGCGCGTGCTCGACCTGTACGCGGGCTCGGGCGCCGTCGGCCTGGAGGCGCTCAGCCGCGGTGCCGGCCACACCCTGCTCGTGGAGGCGGACGCCCGCGCGGCCAAGGTCATCCGCGACAACGTGAAGACGCTGGGCCTGCCCGGCGCCGAGGTCAGAGCGGGCAAAGCGGAGCAGATCGTCCGGACGGCGGCGCCGCAGGAGCCGTACGACCTGGTCTTCCTCGACCCTCCGTACGCCGTCGCGGACGACGATCTTCGGGAGATTCTGCTCACACTCCGCACCGGGGGCTGGCTCACGGAGGCTGCGCTCGTCACCGTGGAGCGCAGCACAAGAGGCGGCGAATTCGGCTGGCCCGAGGGTTTCGAGGCCATCAGGGCCCGTCGTTACGGCGAGGGGACCTTTTGGTACGGTCGCGCCGCCTCTACGTGCGAAGACGCACGATGACCGGACCGGAGAGCGAGGGACCACTGTTGCGCCGCGCCGTCTGTCCGGGGTCATTCGACCCCATCACCAACGGACATCTCGACATCATCGCCCGCGCCTCCGCGCTGTACGACGTGGTGCACGTCGTGGTGATGATCAATCAGTCGAAGAAGGGCCTGTTCACGGTCGACGAGCGGATCGAGCTGATCCGCGAGGTCACGGCCGAGTTCGGCAACGTCCAGGTCGAGGCCTACCACGGCCTCCTCGTCGACTACTGCAAGCAGCGGGACATCCCGGCCATCGTCAAGGGCCTGCGCGCGGTCAGCGACTTCGACTACGAACTCCAGATGGCCCAGATGAACAACGGCCTCTCGGGCGTCGAGACCCTGTTCATCCCGACCAGCCCCACCTACAGCTTCCTCTCCTCGTCGCTGGTGAAGGAAGTCGCCAACTGGGGCGGCGACATCTCCCACCTGGTGCCGCCGGTGGTCCTGGAGGCGCTCACGGAGCGCCTCGGCAAGGACTGAGCGACTGACTGTCCGTCACCCGGTGTCGGGCGGTGCGGGAGTGGTCGTACAGTCGTCCCGTCCGTCTCCATCACGGCTGTAGAGAGTGGCGAGCACACGGTGGACGTACAGAAGAAGCTCGATGAGATCGTCTCGGCGGTCGGCAGCGCCCGTTCCATGCCCATGTCGGCGTCGTGCGTGGTCAACCGCGCCGACCTGCTCTCGATGCTGGAAGAGGTGCGCCAGGCGCTGCCCGGCTCCCTCGCCCAGGCGCAGGAGCTGATCGGCGGCCGCGAGGAGATGGTCGAGCGGGCTCGTCAGGAGGCCGAGCGGATCATCGAGACCGCGCACGCCGAGCGCGGTTCGCTGATCTCCGACACCGAGGTCGCCCGCCGCTCGCAGAACGAGGCGGACCGGATCCTGAACGAGTCGCGCAAGGAGGCCGAGGAGATCCGCGCGGAGGCCGACGACTACGTCGACTCCCAGCTCGCCAACTTCGAGGTCGTCCTCACCAAGACCCTCGGCTCCGTCGGCCGCGGCCGCGAGAAGCTCCTCGGCACCGGCCCGGGCCTCGACGAGCAGGGGTACGAGGACGAGGACGCCCCCGAGCGCAGCTACGACCCGGAGACCCTGCGCCGCAATGCCGACGACTACGTCGACGCCAAGCTCGGCGCCTTCGAGGCCGTCCTCGCCAAGACCCTGGAGGCCGTCGGCCGCGGCCGCGAGAAGCTCCAGGGC
Source organism: Streptomyces sp. NPDC059371 (assembly GCF_042751995.1). Classification (NCBI taxonomy): domain Bacteria; kingdom Bacillati; phylum Actinomycetota; class Actinomycetes; order Kitasatosporales; family Streptomycetaceae; genus Streptomyces; species Streptomyces sp. NPDC059371. Next base: position 15,742 of record NZ_JBHYXD010000097.1, read on the forward strand.
CGGATCGCCAGCGACGACCTCGGCGAACTCGGCACCTTCGCGGACGACGGGACGCCGGGCGCGCACACCAGCGACGCCGACTACCTGGCCGGCCTCGCGGAGCTCGCCGACGCCCCCGAGCAGAGTGCCCGGACCCCGGAGCCGGCCGCACAGCCGTCCTACGGGCAGCAGGACGCGTACGCCTACCAGCAGCAGGCCGACCCGTACGGCTATCAGCAGCAGTACACGCAGCAGCAGGACGCCTACGGCTACCAGCAGGCCGACCCGTACGCCGCCTACCAGCAGCAGGGCTACGACCAGCAGGGATACGACCAGAGCGGGCAGGTCTACGGCCAGCAGACCCACGCCATGGACCAGCAGAACCACGCCCTCGACGAGGCCAGCCTCTTCGACACCAGCATGATCAGCGCGGACCAGCTCAGGGCGTACGAACAGGGGCGCGGGGGCCACTGACCGCCCGGTCAGGAGGGGCGCACGCGCCCGGCCGGGGGGCCGCCGCGCACCGGATTGGGCCGAGAGCGAAAGGTCCAGTATCCTGGCTCTTCGGTCGCGTGTACGTCCGCGATCAGCGCTGCCCGAGGGACACCTGGGGCGGCGTCCCCCGAGTTCGTAGATCGAAAGCAGGAATGGCTCTGAACGCCCGCCTCGACCACCGCAATCCTCTCGTGTTCGACACACACGAGCTGGGGCGGCGTCCTGGCGCGATGTTGCGCCTGACCCGCACGATCGAAGCTCCCGTGGATCTCGGGATCCAGGGTGTCATCGGAGTGCCGGAAGGCGCGCCGGTGGAACTCGAACTCCGTCTGGAGTCGGTCATGGAAGGGGTGCTTGTCACAGGCACCGCCCGTGCATCGGCGAAGGGGGAGTGCGTAAGGTGTCTGGAGCCGGTTGAGCAGGTGCTCGAAGCGGATTTCCAGGAGATGTTCTCGTACCCTGACGCCGATGACCGGGGCCGCCCCAAGGCGGAGCCGGTCGACGACGCCGAGGACGACGAGGACACTCTCCCCCTCGAGGACGGCCTGTTCGACCTCGAACCCGTGCTGCGGGATGCGGTGGTGCTCGCACTGCCGATGCAGCCGGTGTGCCAGGACGACTGCCTGGGCCTGTGCTCCGAATGCGGAGCCCGGCTGGCGGACGACCCGGACCACCACCACGACGCCCTCGACATCCGTTGGGCGGCACTGCAGGGACTCGCCGGTTCACTCGAAGATGGCGAGAAGGACGAGTTGAGCGGCGCCGAACCTGGCGTCGACGAGAAGCAGGAGAAGTAGCCGTGGCTGTTCCGAAGCGGAAGATGTCGCGCAGCAACACGCGCCACCGCCGGTCGCAGTGGAAGGCTGCGGTCCCCACCCTGGTTGCGTGCGAGCGCTGCCACGAGCCCAAGCTGCAGCACATCGCGTGCCCGGCTTGCGGCACCTATAACAAGCGCCAGGTCCTCGAGGTCTGAGCGGCTGGTGAGAGGTCTGATGTCTGACGCCAAGGCGGATTCAAACGCCAAGAAAAAGGCGGACAACACAGCCTCGTCCCACACGCTTCTGGAAGGGCGGCTCGGCTACAAGCTCGAGTCCGCCCTTCTGGTGCGTGCGCTGACCCACCGTTCCTACGCGTACGAGAACGGCGGTCTGCCGACCAACGAGCGCTTGGAGTTCCTTGGGGACTCCGTGCTGGGCCTCGTGGTCACGGACACGCTGTACCGCACCCACCCCGACCTGCCCGAGGGCCAGTTGGCCAAGCTGCGGGCCGCGGTGGTCAATTCTCGTGCGTTGGCGGAGGTGGGCCGCGGCCTCGAACTCGGCTCCTTCATCCGGCTCGGCCGGGGCGAGGAAGGCACGGGAGGCCGGGACAAGGCGTCCATTCTCGCCGACACCCTTGAAGCGGTGATCGGCGCCGTCTATCTCGACCAGGGGCTGGAAGCGGCGGGCGAACTCGTCCACCGTCTCTTCGACCCGTTGATCGAGAAGTCCTCGAATCTTGGTGCCGGCCTGGACTGGAAGACCAGTCTCCAGGAGCTCACCGCGACCGAGGGGCTCGGAGTTCCCGAGTACCTGGTCACGGAGACCGGCCCGGACCACGAGAAGGTCTTCACTGCTGCCGCCCGCGTCGGAGGCGTCTCGTACGGCACCGGCACCGGCCGCAGCAAGAAGGAGGCGGAGCAGCAGGCCGCGGAATCCGCGTGGCTTGCCATCCACTCTGCCGCGGACGAACGCGCGAAGTCGGCGCAGGCCGCCGAACAGGCGGCTCGTGCCGCCCAGCAGGCGGCGCAGGACATCGAGGAGACCGCCGACACCTCCTCGACGCCCAGCACCGACACGGCCACGGCCTGAATCCTTCACCCGGGCGGGTACGCGGTCATCCGCGTCCCCGCCCGGACCCCGCACCATCGGACCCCGTCCCGGCGCACTCGCGCCGGGGCGGGGTCCGTGCGTTACCGCTGCCGCGGAGGGGACCGGGGGCACGAGCGGGGTCCGACCGAGTCCCGGGCGGCGGGGAGGCGACTCGAAGCCCCGCGCGACCGGACGCCTGTCCCGCGCCCTCGGCTCTGCTCCGGGTCCTCGGTTCCGCCCTGCGCTCGCGGTTCCACCCCGGGTCCTCGGTG
>NZ_JBHYXD010000097.1:18433-30199 GCF_042751995.1 Streptomyces sp. NPDC059371
GGTTCCGCCCCGGGTCCTCGGTTCCGCCCCGGGTCCTCGGTTCCGCCCCGGGTCCTCGGTTCCGCCCCGGGTCCTCGGTTCCGCCCCGGGTCCTCGGTTCCGCCCCGGGTCCTCGGCTCCGCCCCGCGCTCGCGGTTCCGCCCCGGGTCCTCGGCTCCGCCCTGCGCTCGCGGTTCCGCCCCGGGTCCTCGGCTCCGCCCTGCGCTCGCGGTTCCGCCCCGCGTCCTCGGTTCCGCCCCGCGTCCTCGGCTCCGCCCCGCGCCCTCGGCTCCACCCCGGGTTCTCGTCTCTGCCCCGGGTCCTCGGTTCCGCTCCGGGTTCTCGGTTCCGCCCCGCGTCCTCGGTGGCGAGGGGCCGGCTTCGAATTCCGGGCGGACGCGTGCCGCGGGCTGGGCGGTGAACCGCTCGTCGGCGGTCGCCGCCCGGTGCGATGTACCCTTCCGGCATTACCGGCCCAGCCCGCCCCTCAGGAGGAGTCCCGTGCCCGAGCTGCCCGAAGTCGAAGTCGTGCGGCGGGGGTTGGAGCGCTGGGTCACAGGGCGGGTGGTGCGATCGGTGGAGGTCCGTCATCCGCGGGCCGTGCGGCGGCATCTGGCGGGCCCCGACGGCTTCGCGAAGGCGCTCGCCGGGCACCGGGTGGGCGAGGCGATGCGCCGCGGCAAGTACCTGTGGCTGCCTCTCGACGACTCGCCGTACTCCGTGCTCGCCCACCTCGGCATGAGCGGTCAGCTTCTCGTGCAGCCGGAGGACGCCGCGGAGGAGAAGCACCTGCGCATCCGCGTCCGCTTCGAGGACGAGCGGGGCACCGAGCTGCGCTTCGTCGACCAGCGCACCTTCGGCGGGCTGTCGCTGCATGAGAACACCCCGGACGGCCTCCCCGACGTCATCGCGCACATCGCCCGCGACCCGCTCGACCCCCTCTTCGACGACGCCGCGTTCCACACCGCGCTGCGCGCCCGCCGTACGACCCTCAAGCGCGCCCTGCTCGACCAGTCACTGATCAGCGGTGTCGGGAACATCTACGCCGACGAGGCGCTGTGGCGCTCCAAGCTGCATTACGAACGCCCCACGGGAACGATGACCCGGCCGCGCACCGCCGAACTCCTCGGCCACGTCCGCGAGGTCATGAACGACGCCCTCGCCGCCGGAGGCACGAGCTTCGACAGTCTGTACGTCAACGTCAACGGCGAGTCGGGCTACTTCGACCGCTCGCTCGACGCGTACGGACGCGAGGGCGAGCCCTGCCGCCGCTGCGGTACCCCGATCCGCCGACGCGCCTGGATGAACCGCTCCAGCTACTTCTGCCCACGCTGCCAGCGGGCTCCCCGCCCGACCGCCTGACGCCCTGGGCTCCGGGCCCTTGAGTCCCTACGCTCCCTGCGTCGCCCGCGAGGTCTCGCGGGCTTCGCGGGTCTCGTCGTAACGCCCGCGGGCCTCCAGGACGTCGTCCATGCGTCCTTCGACGAAGTCGATGAGGGCCAGCAGACGCTCGGCGATCTCGCGGCCCAGCGGCGTGAGGGTGTAGTCGACGCGCGGCGGGTTCGTGGGCCGCGCGTCACGGTGCACCAGACCGTCGCGCTCCAGCGCCTGCAGGGTCTGCGAGAGCATCTTCTCGCTGACGCCGTCGACCCGGCGGCGCAGCTCGTTGAACCGGAACGTGCCGTCGTGCAGCGCTCCGAGCGTGAGCGAGCCCCAGCGGCCGGTGACGTGCTCCAGCGTGCCCCGGGACGGACAGCCGCGGGCGAACACGTTGTACGCGAGGTCCTTGCCGTCGGCGCACACGCCGCCCTCGCCGCTCCCGGCACGCTCCGTGATCCCCGCGGACGATTCCATGGAGCCAGCATACTCAGCCACAGCGCCACCTGACAGGTTGCACTAACTCCTGGATAGCTCCACGGTGTCCGGCAGTCCTCGGGCGGCTCAGAGACGGCCCAGTGCCGCACGGCCAAGGTGTGCCGAGGACGGCGGCGATGCCCCAAGACAGCAGCGGCAGCATAAGGCCATCGGCATATGCGGCGAAGTCGAGCGAGCCCTCAGTGCGATTACCCAATGTGACTGATTGAATATGCTGGGTGACTAGTCGTGACGTGCACGACGCCCGTAATCAAGGAGAGAACCCTCATGCGACGCGTGCTCATCAGGGCGGCGGGCCTGGCCGCCGTCGGCGTGCTGGCCTTCGCCACGGCGCAGCCCACTCAGGCCAACACCCTCAGCAAGCAGCCCGGCCACGCCGCCGCCGAGAGCGCCGCGTACTTCGTGATGACCGACATCACGAGGGAGGAATTCGTCATCAAGCTGACCAAGCCCGGGGACATCGAGCACGCCCGGGAACTCGTCAGCGGGCAGACCACCGACCGTCCTCACGTGCTCACGCGGATTCTCAAGCGGCAGGCCCCCTTCAACCCGCGCTGGAGCTACCACAACAACCCCGACAACACGGAATTCTTCGACCAGGCCATCGAAGTCTGTGACGCGACCATCCCGTACGTCGAAGACCACACCGACGAAGCCGGCGGTGCCTTCCTGCCCGGCCTGTACTGGTGCGACTGGACCTCGCGCCTCATCAGGGAGATCCCCGCCCCGTAGGTAAGCGACAAGGTCGGCCGCTTCAGGCACGGGGGGCTGCGCGTCGGCGAGCCGTGTCCTGCACACGGTCCTGAAAACCGTCGTGGCAGCCATGTCACCGTGGGTTCAAATCCCACACCCACCGCAGATGAACGGCCCCTGATCAGGCAAATCGGTCAGGGGCCGTTCTCATGCCTGATGTCCGCCAGTCGCCGTGACTCCCCGCTGTATCCCGACCGAACGGGCACGGGAGGGGCACGGACTACTCATTCGGCATCCGGATCTTCGAGGCGGAGGTAATCCGGCGTTTCGAGGAGTGCCGCCCGTCTCCGGGTATCGGGCTCCCGGTCGGCCACCTCTTGGATCACCTGGGCAAGTCTGTGCCGGTCATCGGCGGGGAGCCGGCTGAGCTTGTGCGCGACGTCCTCGAACCACGGCACGCAAACGTCCGGATCAACGTCCTCGTCATCCGTCATGTCGATGGAGACCAAGAGGTTCGCCAGCGCATCGGCAAGCGTGATCAACAAAGGGTCCGTCACGGTGTCCTCCAGTCGTTCGAGAGAGCTGCGCCGGACACTATGAGGTCGGCGGACGGCTTTGGGCTGGAGCAGCCATGGACCGAGTGATCATGGCCCCGTGACCTTCCGGCGAGTCGGGCAGTCGTCGGCCGGAGAGTTGGACGAGGTCGCGGATGATCTCGCGGGCCATGTGGTGATCGCGGATCGGCTCCGGTGCGAGAGTCTCGGCTTCCAGGAGTGCTGCGGGACAACGGTATGCACGCGCTGCGGCACTTCTACGCCTCGTGCTGCTGGACGCGGGGGAGAGCATCAAGGCGGTCAAGCGAGTACCTGGGGCACCATGACCCCGGCTCCACCCTGCGGACGTACACGCACCTGATGCCGTCGAGCGGGAAACGGACTCGGGCCGCCGTGGATGGCGTCTTCACGGATGAAGATTCCACTCACGACGGCCCGGACATGGCCCAGGAGGGCGCTTAACCCTCTGACCTGCGGTTAGCTCAGTAGCCGAAGTCCTGCGTCCACCAAGGGCCGCCCTCGCCGAAGTGGGCTCCGACGCCGAGGGTCTTGAAGTCGCAGTTCAGTATGTTGGCCTTGTGGCCGGGGCTGTTCATCCAGGCTTCCATGACGGCGGCCGCGTCGGCCTGGCCGCGGGCTATGTTCTCGCCGCCGAGGCTGGTTATCCCGGCGTTCGCCGCACGGTCCCAGGGGCTGAGCCCGCTCGGGTCGGTGTGGTCGAAGAAGGCCCGGGCCGCCATGTCCTCGCTGAAGGTCTGGGCCAGGTCCGTCAGGGCGCTGTTCGCGGCCACCGGGCTGCAACCGACCTTGGCGCGCTCGTCGTTGACGAGCTTGAGGACCTCGGTCTCGGCGGCGGACTCCGCGGACACGTTCACCGGAGCCTTGGCGACCGGCGCCTTGGTCTCCTTCTTGGAGGGCTTGGTCGCCTCGGGAGCCTTGGGCTCCTTGGTCTTCTCCTCCTTGGAGGCCCCGTTGCCCTGCTTCTTCGGCGGCTCGGTCGTGGTCGGAGCGGCCGACGGCGACGTGGAGGTCGAAGGGGCGACGGTCGAGGGGGTCGACGTGCGACCGGAGCCACGGCTCGTCGACGTGCCCTCGCGGGCGTCCGCGCTGCCCGAGGTACCGCCCTGCTGGGTCTCCACGCTGGAGGGCGAGCTCGCGGCCTGGACGCTGTCGGAGTTGTTGCTGCCACCGCCGAGCGCGTAGTTGTCGGCGCCGGGCACGACACCGGCCGCGACGGCCACGGTGCCGAGGGCCACGGCCGCCGAGACGCCGAGCAGCCCCGTCTTGACCGGGCTCGGACCCTTCCGCTTGCGGTGCGAGCGGGCGGAGGCGGCGGTCGGGAGATCGGCGACGGCGGCGTAGCCGTACAGGTTCTCCGGGCCGTAGCTTTCCGTGGGGGTCCCGCTCGTATCTGTGACTCCGGTGGCGCGCCCTGTGGCGGCGCGGCCGGCGTCGGAGCGTCGGTGGCGTCCCATCTCTTGGGCCTTCCTCGATCTTGAGTCAGCGATCCTCATTTAAACCTCACCCGAAAGAGTGAGTTTCTAATGAGACTCATTGGGTCGGGACGGTACCCCATGGCGCGTGTGGAGGATGTGCTCCACGAGACATTGTCCGGTTAGCGTGCAGCCATGAACGAGGTTTCACGGCTGGTCGTCTGGGTCCGCGGACGGGTTCAAGGTGTGGGTTTCCGCTGGTTTACGCGGGCCAGGGCGCTGGAGATCGGAGAGCTGAGTGGTTTTGCTCTCAATCTCGACGACGGACGCGTCCAGGTGGTCGCGGAGGGCCCCCGGGCCGGCTGCCAGAGTCTGCTCGACTGGCTCCAGGGAGACGACACGCCCGGCCGGGTGGACGGAGTCACTGAGATCTGGGACACGCCCCGGGGGATCTACGACGGGTTCGCCATCCGCTGACGACGACGGTCCGCGGGGGCCCCGGAAGGTGGCGTGGCGTATGCCACCGGCACCCGTCAGTAGTGGAAATGGCCTGGTAGTTGCCAAGAACGGCGCGAAGTGGCAGGCTCCCGAGATAACGATGATCCCGCCGCCCTGAGGGCCCCACAGGAGTCGCAGCGCCGCCGCTTCAGAAGCCGCGCGACAGTGGGTTGCCCGCCGATACAGGGCGTGATCGTGTTGACCGTCAAACTTTTTGGTGAGACGCTGAAAGCCCCGCGCACCTTAGCTGTTTGGCATGTGGAACGGCAGCAGGACATCAGCAGTGTCAAGCATCGCGGGTGCGATTCCCTCACGACCCACACCGCTTCGGTCGGTCACTCAGTGTGGAGGACCATCCATCATGGCAAAGGCGCTTCTCGGTTACGTCGGCGGTTCCGACCCGCGACTCATTGCCGAGATGCGACGGCTCCAGCAGCGCGTCCAGGACCTTGAATCCGAGCTTGTACGGATCCAGGCCGAGAACGACGCGCTCGCGGCTGCCGCTTCTCACGACTCGATTCTCGAGAGCATCGACGTACCCCAGGCGGAGCCTGCGCTCACCTGATCACTGCACCGCACCATGGCAGCAGTGGTTGGGCGGCCCGAATCAACCGCTACGTTGTCAGATTTGCAAGGGACGCCGTCCGGCGTCCCTTCTTTCTTTCCCCCGAGCGGCCATCCCCGTCATCCCCCCTCTTTAACGTCTGGTGTGCCCTGCGCGTTCATGGGCGAAACCGCGCGTTCATGGAGTGAGACCGGCCCGAAAGGTAGAGTCCGGCGGCGTGCACCTCAAGGCCCTGACCCTGCGCGGGTTCAAGTCGTTCGCCTCCGCGACCACGCTGCGGTTCGAGCCGGGCATCACCTGTGTCGTGGGCCCCAACGGCTCGGGCAAGTCCAACGTCGTGGACGCCCTGAGCTGGGTCATGGGCGAGCAGGGGGCCAAGTCGCTGCGCGGCGGCAAGATGGAGGACGTCATCTTCGCCGGCACCACCGGGCGCCCGCCGCTCGGCCGTGCCGAGGTCTCCCTGACCATCGACAACTCGGACGGGGCGCTGCCCATCGAGTACGCCGAGGTCACCATCACGCGGATCATGTTCCGCAACGGCGGCAGCGAGTACCAGATCAACGGCGACACCTGCCGGCTGCTCGACATCCAGGAACTGCTGTCCGACTCCGGCATCGGCCGCGAGATGCACGTCATCGTCGGACAGGGCCAGCTCGACTCCGTCCTGCACGCCGACCCGATGGGCCGCCGCGCCTTCATCGAGGAGGCGGCGGGTGTCCTCAAGCACCGCAAGCGCAAGGAGAAGGCGCTGCGGAAGCTGGACGCGATGCAGGCCAACCTCGCGCGCGTGCAGGACCTCACCGACGAACTGCGGCGCCAGCTCAAGCCGCTCGGCCGGCAGGCCGCCGTCGCCCGCCGCGCCGCCGTCATCCAGGCCGACCTGCGCGACGCCCGGCTGCGCCTCCTCGCCGACGACCTCGTACGGCTGCGGGGCGCCCTCCAGTCCGAGATCGCCGACGAGGCCGCGCTCAAGCAGCGCAAGGAGTCAGCCGAGGCCGAGCTCAGGAAGGCGCTCCAGCGGGAGGCCCTGCTGGAGGACGAGGTCCGCCGGCTCACACCGCGCCTCCAGCGCGCCCAGCAGACCTGGTACGAACTCTCCCAGCTCGCGGAGCGGGTGCGGGGCACGATCTCGCTGGCCGACGCGCGCGTGAAGAGCGCCACCTCGGTGCCCGCCGAGGAACGGCGCGGGCGCGACCCCGAGGACATGGAGCGCGAGGCCTTCCGCGTCCGCGAGCAGGAGGCCGAGCTCGAAGCCGCCCTGGACGCGGCCGAGCGGGCCCTGGAGGACACGGTCGCGCACCGCGCCGAACTGGAACGCGAGCTGACCGCCGAGGAGCGCCGCCTCAAGGACGTGGCCCGCGCCATCGCCGACCGCCGCGAGGGCCTCGCCCGCCTCGGCGGCCAGGTCAACGCCGCCCGGTCGCGCGCCGCCTCCGCGCAGGCCGAGATCGACCGCCTCGCCGCCGCCCGCGACGAGGCCCAGGAACGCGCGGTCACGGCACAGGAGGAGTACGAGGAGCTGAAGGCCGAGGTCGACGGGCTCGACGCGGGCGACGCCGATCTCACCGAACAGCACGAGGCGGCCAGGCGGGCCCTGTCCGACGCGGAGGCCGCGCTGAGCGCGGCCCGCGAGGCCGCCACCGCGGCCGAACGCAAGCGGGCCGCCACCCAGGCCCGCCGCGACGCCCTCGCCCTCGGCCTGCGGCGCAAGGACGGCACGGGAGCGCTGCTCGGCGCCACGGACCTGCTCACCGGGGTGCTCGGACCCGCCGCCGGACTGCTGACGGTCACCCCCGGCTTCGAGGTCGCGCTCGCCGCCGCGTTCGGCGCGGCCGCCGACGCCGTCGCGGTCGCCACCCCCGCCTCGGCCGCCGAGGCCATCCGGCTGCTGCGCAAGCAGGACGCCGGCCGCGCGGCCCTGCTCCTCGCCGGAGCCCCCGGGGAACCCGACGCCGAAGCGCACGCCCCCGCCGGACCGGCGGACGGCGCCTCCCCCCACGTACCCCGCGACGACGACGCGCCGCCGTACGCCGCCGATCTCGTCCGGGGGCCCGCCGAACTGATGCCCGCCGTACGGCGGCTGCTGCGCGGGATCGTCGTCGTCGGCACCCTGGAGCAGGCCGAGGACCTGGTCTACGCGCGGCCCGGACTCACCGCGGTGACCGCCGAGGGCGACCTGCTCGGGACGCACTTCGCGCACGGCGGGTCCGCCGGGGCGCCCAGCCTGCTCGAAGTGCAGGCCTCCGTGGACGAGGCGGCAGTCGAGCTGGAAGAACTGGCCGTACGCTGCGAGGAGTTGACCGAGGCGCAGCGGCTGGCGACCGAGCAGCGGAGCGAACGGGCCGCGCTCGTCGAGGAGTTGGGGGAGCGGCGGCGGGCCGCCGAACGGCAGAAGTCGTCCGTCGCCCAGCAGCTCGGAAGGCTGGCCGGACAGGCCCGAGGCGCCGCGGGCGAGGCCGAGCGGAGCACCGCCGCGGCCGCCCGCGCGCAGGAAGCCCTCGACCGGGCCGTGGCCGAGGCGGAGGAACTGGCCGAACGGCTCGCCGTGGCCGAGGAGATGCCGGTCGAGGAGGAACCCGACACCTCGGTGCGCGACCGGCTCGCCGCGGACGGCGCCAACGCGCGGCAGACGGAGATGGAGGCCCGCCTCCAGGTACGCACGCACGAGGAGCGGGTCAAGGGACTCGCCGGACGGGCCGACTCGCTGGACCGTGCCGCCCGCGCCGAACGCGAGGCACGCGCGCGTGCCGAACAGCGGCGCGCCCGGCTCCGCCACGAGGCCACCGTCGCCGCGGCCGTCGCCTCCGGCGCACGGCAGCTTCTGGCGCACGTCGAGATCTCGCTCGCCCGTGCCGAGGAGGAGCGCACCGCCGCCGACAGCGCGAAGGCACGCCGTGAGCAGGAGCTCGTGACCGCGCGGAGTCAGGGCCGCGAGGTCAAGGAGGAGCTCGACAAGCTCACCGACTCGGTGCACCGGGGCGAGGTGCTCGGTGCCGAGAAGCGGATGCGCGTCGAGCAGCTCGAGGCGAAGGCGCTGGACGAACTCGGCGTCGAGCCGGCGGGACTCGTCGCGGACTACGGCCCCGACCAGCTCGTACCGCCCTCGCTGCCCGCCGAGGGCGAGGAGCTGCCCGAGGATCCCGAGCACCCGCGCAACCAGCCCCGGCGGTTCCACCGTGCGGAGCAGGAGAAGCGGCTCAAGTCGGCCGAGCGGGCGTACCAGCAGCTCGGCAAGGTCAATCCGCTGGCCCTGGAGGAGTTCGCCGCGCTGGAGGAGCGCCACAAGTTCCTCAGCGAGCAGCTGGAGGACCTGAAGAAGACGCGCGCCGACCTGCTTCAGGTGGTGAAGGAGGTCGACGAGCGTGTCGAGCAGGTCTTCACCGAGGCGTACCGGGACACCGCCAGGGAGTTCGAGGGCGTCTTCAGCCGGCTGTTCCCGGGCGGGGACGGGCGCCTCATCCTGACCGACCCCGACAACATGCTCACCACCGGTGTCGACGTCGAGGCCAGGCCGCCGGGCAAGAAGGTCAAGCGGCTCAGCCTGCTCTCCGGCGGCGAACGGTCGCTGACCGCCGTCGCGCTCCTCGTGTCGATCTTCAAGGCGCGCCCCAGCCCGTTCTACGTGATGGACGAGGTCGAGGCGGCGCTGGACGACACCAATCTCCAGCGGCTGATCAGGATCATGCAGGAGCTGCAGGAGGCCTCCCAGCTCATCGTGATCACGCACCAGAAGCGCACGATGGAGGTCGCCGACGCGCTCTACGGCGTCTCCATGCAGGGCGACGGCGTCTCGAAGGTCATCAGCCAGCGCCTGCGCTGATCACCGGGGCCGCCGCCCGCGGTCGTCCGCCCGGTTCCGGTCCGGGCCGCCGCCTACGGCCGGTCGTCCGGTGCCGGCAGGTCCTCGCCCACGCCCTCGTCGGCGAGTTCGGCGAGCACCTCGGCGTGACAGCGCTCGGGGACGCACCAGCAGCCGAGGCGGTGACCGCGCAGGGCGGGGAGCCGGGCCAGCAGTTCCGGGCGTGCCAGCAGATAGGCGCGGTACATCTCGACGACCTCGTCCCGGGTGCCGTCGTGGCCGGGGCGGAACGGGCTCGCCAGCGGGGATCCGGCCAGGTGCCAGCCGCCCCGGTGCATGGCGCGGCCCACGTACACCACATCGGCGTACGCGGGATCGTCGCGGTGACCCTTGAGGTTGACGACCGTGGTCTGCGCCATGACCGGATCCTCCTCGCTCGGGCGGCCGGGGGCAACGCGAGCACGGCCGAGAACTGACCTTCGTTGGACCATTCGGGCACTTGATGTTCAAAGCTTGAACACAACAGCGTCACATCAGCCGGGATAGTCCCCAGAGGTCCCTAACGACCCCCGGTTTTCACTTCGAAAAGTGAAGGCATAGTCTCTCCGACGTTGCTTTTACCTTCAGGTGGTGGCCCGCGTGAACCTGTGCGCCACTGGTAACCACCAGCGAAGGCTTTCGCCCCCCACCCCCGGCAGCGAGGCCGGTGGCCCGAGGAGTCTTACGTGACCAGCGCATCGCAGGCACCTGTGCCAGGAGTCAAGCCGGCTCCTCCCGAGCATCTCGGGCATGTCATCTTCATCGCGGCGGCGGCCGCGATGGGCGGCTTCCTGTTCGGCTACGACAGCGCTGTGATCAACGGCGCGGTCGAGGCCATCCGGAGCCGCTACGACATCGGCTCCGCGGCCTTGGCCCAGGTCATCGCCATCGCGCTGATCGGCTGTGCCATCGGTGCCGCCGTGGCCGGCCGCATGGCCGACCGCATCGGGCGCATCCGCTGCATGCAGATCTCCGCGAGCCTCTTCACCATCAGCGCCATCGGCTCGGCGCTGCCCTTCGCGCTGTGGGACCTCGCCTTCTGGCGCATCATCGGCGGATTCGCCATCGGCATGGCCTCCGTCATCGGCCCCGCCTACATCGCCGAGGTCTCCCCGGCCGCGTACCGCGGACGGCTCGGCTCGTTCCAGCAGGCCGCGATCGTCGTGGGCATCGCCATCTCGCAGCTCGTCAACTACGCCATCCTGAATGCCGCCGACGGCGACCAGCGCGGTCAGCTCTTCGGCGTCGAGGCCTGGCAGGTCATGCTCGGCGTCATGGTCATCCCGGCCGTCCTCTACGGTCTGCTGTCCTTCGCCATCCCCGAGTCGCCGCGCTTCCTGCTCGAAGTGGGCCGCAGGGACCGCGCCCGTGAGGTGCTCAAGGAGGTCGAGGGAGACAAGATCGACCTGGACGCCCGCATGAACGAGATCGAGCACGCCATGAAGCGCGAGCACAAGTCGACCTTCAAGGACCTGCTCGGCGGCGGCTTCCTCTTCCTGCCGATCGTCTGGGTCGGTATCGGCCTCTCGGTCTTCCAGCAGTTCGTCGGCATCAACATCGCGTTCTACTACTCCGCGACCCTGTGGCAGTCGGTCGGCGTCGACCCGACGGACTCGTTCTTCTACTCGTTCACCACGTCGATCATCAACATCATCGGCACCGTGATCGCCATGATCTTCGTGGACCGCATCGGCCGTAAGCCGCTCGCCCTCATCGGCTCGGTGGGTATGGCCATCGGTCTCGGCCTGGAGGCCTGGGCATTCTCCTACGACCTGGTCGACGGCAAACTGCCGGCCACCCAGGGCTGGGTCGCCCTGATCGCCGCCCACGTCTTCGTGCTCTTCTTCGCCCTCTCCTGGGGTGTCGTGGTCTGGGTCTTCCTCGGCGAGATGTTCCCGAACCACATCCGCGCCGCCGCGCTCGGCGTCGCCGCCTCCGCGCAGTGGATCGCCAACTGGGCCATCACCGCGAGCTTCCCGTCGCTGGCCGACTGGAACCTGTCCGGCACCTATGTGATCTATACCTGCTTCGCCGTGCTCTCCATCCCCTTCGTGCTCAAGTTCGTCAAGGAGACGAAGGGCAAGACGCTGGAGGAGATGGGCTAGCCGTCCGTGTCACCGGTGGCTCCCCACGGCCGCCGGTGACTCCCCGGAACTCGGGGAGAAGGGCCAAGTCCCCGCTGCCCCTCTCCCCGTACTCGTAAAGAGGGCGTGCTGGCCCCCCGGGGCGCCGGGGGTGATAAGATAACGGGGGGGCCCCGTTTTCCGCATATAAGCCCGCGGGGCCCCCCCCCCCCCACCCCCCCCCCCCCCCCCACCCCGGGCGAGAGCG
>NZ_JBHYXD010000097.1:30209-32986 GCF_042751995.1 Streptomyces sp. NPDC059371
CCCGCTCCCCGCCACAGCGCCGCGCCCGCCCCCCCGCCACCACACTGTATGTGGGGGTCGGCGCGCGCCGCCCTCCCGCACACATCCCCGCCCGCCGCGCCCCCCCCCCCCGCTTTCGCAGAAGAGACGCAGGCTGCGCCAGCCCTCGTCCACCGGCATCCCGCCGGACAGCGGATGCAGGACGAGGCTGTCCAGGCCCAGCTCCACGCACTGGTCGGGAGTGAGGACGCGGTAGACGCCCTCCGCGCGCAGCTCCTCGACCGTCGTGGCCGCCGACTTCACCGCCGAGCGGATCTCGCCGGACTGCCAGGAGGCGTACGTCCGTGCCTCGTGCAGGAAGTGGCGGCCGTACTCGGCCCAGGCCCGGTCCGGGTCCTCGGCGATGTGCAGCAGCGGCGTCTCGGCGCCGGGCATCATGGTCCAGCCCTCGGTGCCGTACTCGATGAGCCGCTCCTTGTAATAGGCCTCCAGCTCCGGCAGATGCGCGCTGGGGAAGAACGGCAGGCCGAGCCGGGCGGCGCGCCGGGCCGCCGCCCGGGAGGAGCCGCCCACCAGCAGCAGGGGGTGCGGGTCCGAGAACGGGCGCGGGGTGACCCGTACCGTACGGCCCCGGTAGCTGAACTCCTCGCCGGTCCAGGCCTTCAGCAGCGTCTCCAGAAGCTCGTCCTGGAGCTTGCCGCGCCGCTTCCAGTCGACGTCGAACTGCGCGTACTCCTCGGGCCGGTAACCGATGCCGGCCACGGTCACCAGGCGGCCGCCGCTGAGCAGGTCAAGCACGGCGATGTCCTCGGCGAGACGCAGCGGGTCGTGCAGCGGGCCGATGATGGCCGAGACGGTGACCGCGACCTGCCGGGTCGCCCCGAAGACCGCGCCCGCGAACGCGAACGGCGAGGGCAGCCAGTTGTTGACGGCGCCGTGGTGCTCCTCCGTCTGCACCGTGGTGATCCCGCGGTCGTCGGCGTACGTGGCCATCTCGACGGCGGCCCGGTAGCGGGCGCTGAGCGAGGCGGGGGTGGCGTCGGGTTCGACGAGGTTGAAGCGCACGACCGTCACGGGCATGGGGAGCCCCCCTTCGTGTGTGGAGGGGGACGGTAACTGACGGAACGTCAGGTTTCCATAGCGCGCACCGACGAGGTCTGCCAATGGGAGGTGACGGCGCGGCAAGGGTGTGTCACGGCCCACCGTATGGGCCGTGACACACCCTGGGTACGCTGCGCGTACCCGTACGTACCCAGGGAAACCGGAGCAGTCGGCCTGCCGCCCGCCGCCGATACTGAGGACGTTGTGACTCCGCCCTGAAGGCTTCCCGTCGACGCGCGGCCGAGCGGCGGACCAGCCCGGCCCGCGGGGGCACGCGGCCCCGCACGGACAACGGCTGGCAGGCGGATAGGTCACGCATACTGGGCTTGTTATGGAAACCATCATCCTTGCTGTAGTCATCGCCGTGGTGGTGATCGGCGCGCTCGGTGGGCTCGTCGTCGGCAGTCGCAAGCGGAAGCAGCTGCCCCCGCCGCCCCCCGCCGCCCCCGACATCACCGCTCCACCGGCCGAACCGCACGTCGGCGACGAGGCCGAGGCGCCACACGACGAGCCGCGCCGCACCGTGGAGGAGGTGGATCTCCCCGAGGGCACGGCCGCACCGTCGGTCGTCGTCGAAGAACCTCCGGCCGCCGCCCCCCAGATCGAGATCCCGGAACCGACCGCCGGGCGTCTGGTGCGCCTGCGCACCCGGCTCTCCCGCTCGCAGAACGCGCTCGGCAAGGGGCTGCTCACGCTGCTCTCGCGCGAGCACCTCGACGACGACACCTGGGAGGAGATCGAGGACACGCTGCTCGTCGCCGACGTCGGTGTGCAGCCCACCCAGGAACTGGTCGAGCGGCTGCGTGAACGGGTGAAGGTGCTCGGCACGCGGACGCCGGAGGAACTGCGCAACCTGCTGCGCGAGGAGCTGATCCAGCTTCTCGTCCCGGAGTTCGACCGTGAGGTCAAGACCGACTCGAACCTCGACACCCCGGGCATCGTGATGGTCGTCGGCGTCAACGGCACCGGCAAGACCACCACCACCGGCAAGCTCGCGCGCGTGCTCGTCGCCGACGGCAAGAACGTCGTTCTCGGCGCCGCAGACACCTTCCGCGCCGCCGCCGCCGACCAGCTCCAGACCTGGGGCGAGCGCGTGGGCGCCCGTACCGTCCGCGGCCCCGAGGGCGGCGACCCCGCCTCGATCGCGTTCGACGCGGTCAAGGAGGGCATCGAGGAGGGCGCGGACGTCGTCCTCATCGACACCGCTGGCCGGCTCCACACCAAGACCGGCCTCATGGACGAGCTCGGCAAGGTCAAGCGCGTCGTGGAGAAGCACGCGCCGCTCGACGAGGTGCTGCTCGTCCTCGACGCGACCACCGGGCAGAACGGTCTGGTGCAGGCACGCGTGTTCGCCGAGGTCGTCGAGATCACCGGCATCGTGCTGACCAAGCTCGACGGCACGGCGAAGGGCGGCATCGTCATCGCGGTGCAGCGCGAGCTGGGCGTCCCGGTCAAGCTGGTGGGCCTCGGAGAGGGCGCGGACGACCTGGCGCCCTTCGAGCCGGAGGCGTTCGTTGACGCCCTTATCGGAGAGTGACCACCCGCGCGAACGCGTAGGTGCCCGAAGAACAGGGGGGCGGGGGGCGGCGCCGGGGCGGGTGGGGGGGGGCCCCCGCCGCCCCCGGCTACTACGCCGTCGCGGGCGCCCCGCCCGCCCCCCCCCCCCCCCCCCCCCCCCCCCCGGGCGCCCGCGGGCG
>NZ_JBHYXD010000098.1:0-32972 GCF_042751995.1 Streptomyces sp. NPDC059371
GTGCCGGTACATCGATGCCCGTCGCCACCGACGCCCACGCCTCACCCAACGGCGACGGGCTGATGCACCGGCACGGCCCCGACCCACCACCGGACGGGAACCGCGCCCGGCGGCCGTCTCAGGGGTGAACCCTCAGACGGGTTGACCCGCTTGTCCACCTTCAGGAGGTGGGACCGACCCCGTCTCTACAACCTGAGGCGGACACCGCTTCGGGACCTCCGGCCGATCCGCCGGACGAGGGGGCGAACCTAGCGTGGAGCCATGACCACACTCGTCTGCACGAGCGCCTCGAACGCCGCCACCGGGGCGGCACGGACCCTTTCGTACCCGTCGTTCTCGTCGTACGTGAAGGCGCGGCAGCCGGTCCTGCTGCGTACCGCCCGGTCGCTCACCGCGAACCCGAGCGACGCGGAGGACCTGCTGCAGACGGCACTGACGAAGACGTACGTCGCCTGGGACCGGATCGAGGACCACCGGGCGCTGGACGGCTATGTACGGCGCGCCCTGCTGAACACGCGGACGTCGCAGTGGCGCAAGCGCAAGGTCGACGAGTTCGTCTGCGAGGAGCTGCCGGAGCCGGAGGGACTCCCGGCCGCCGACCCCGCCGAGCAGCAGGCCCTGCACGACGCGATGTGGCGGGCGATCATGAAGCTGCCGGCGCGGCAGCGGGCGATGGTGGTGCTGCGCTACTACGAGGACCTGAGCGAGGCCCGGACCGCGGAGGTCCTCGGGGTCTCCGTCGGCACGGTCAAGTCAGCTGTCTCCCGTGCGCTGGGCAAACTGCGCGAGGACCCCGAGCTGATCCCGGTCCGTCAGGAAGCCGCCTGTCCGCCGGCCGCCCGTCAGCAGGGTCTCCGCCCGGCCGCCTAGCGGGCCCCGAGGTGATCGATCATTCCGGGGCCTAGTGACATACCACGCGGTATGTGCGCAGAATCAGCGCAACCCATTACTACCGCGTAGGCAATGTCGCCCCCGGGAGGACGCCGTGCTGAGCACGATGCAGGACGTACCGCTGACTGTGACCCGCATTCTGGAGCACGGGGCGCTGGTGCACGGAGGGTCGCTGATCACGACCTGGACGGGCGAGGCCGAACCGCATCGCCGCAGCTTCCGCGAGGCCGCCCGGCGCGCGCACCGGCTCGCCCACGCCCTGCGCGACGACCTCGGGGTGACGGGCGACGAGCGTGTCGCGACCCTGATGTGGAACAACGCCGAGCACGTCGAGGCGTACTACGCGATCCCCTCCATGGGCGCCGTGCTGCACACCCTGAACCTCCGCCTCCCGGCCGAGCAGCTCGTCTTCATCGTCAACCACGCGGCCGACCGCGTCGTCCTCGCCAACGGTTCCCTGCTCCCGCTCCTCGCGCCGCTCCTCCCCCAGCTCCCGACGGTGGAGCACGTGGTGGTCTCGGGTCCCGGCGACCGTTCGGTGCTCGACGGGACGGGCGTACGGGTGCACGACTACGAGGAACTGCTCGCCGGGAAGCCGGACGTCTTCGACTGGCCGGAGATCGACGAACGGCAGGCCGCGGCCATGTGCTACACCTCCGGGACCACCGGGGACCCCAAGGGCGTGGTGTACTCCCACCGTTCGATCTACCTGCACTCCATGCAGGTGAACATGGCCCAGTCGATGGGGCTCACCGACTGCGACACGACCCTCGTCGTGGTCCCGCAGTTCCACGTCAACGCCTGGGGCCTGCCGCACGCGACCTTCATGTCCGGCATCAACATGCTGATGCCGGACCGCTTCCTCCAGCCCGCGCCGCTCGCCGAGATGATCGAGAGCGAGCGGCCCACGCACGCCGCCGCCGTCCCGACGATCTGGCAGGGACTGCTCGCCGAGCTGACCGCCAAGCCCCGTGACGTCTCCTCCCTCACCCAGGTGACGATCGGTGGCTCGGCCTGCCCGCCCTCGCTCATGGCCGCCTTCGACGATCTGGGCATGCGGGTCAGCCACGCCTGGGGCATGACCGAGACCTCCCCGCTCGGCACCGTCGCCCGCCCGCCGGCCCACGCGGTCGGCACGGAGGAGGAGTTCGCCTACCGCCTCACCCAGGGCCGCTTCCCGGCGGGCGTCGAGGCCCGTCTCACCGGCCCCGGCGGCGAAAGGCTCCCGTGGGACGGCGAGTCCGCGGGCGAGCTGGAGGTCCGGGGACCGTGGATCGCCGGCGCCTACTACGGCGGCAACGACGGGGAACCGCTGCGCCCGGCCGACAAGTTCAGCGAGGACGGCTGGCTCAAGACCGGTGACGTCGGCACGATCAGCCCGGACGGCTTCCTGACCCTCACCGACCGCGCCAAGGACGTCATCAAGTCGGGCGGCGAGTGGATCTCCTCGGTCGACCTGGAGAACGCCCTCATGTCCCACCCGGACGTGACCGAGGCCGCGGTCGTGGCCGTCCCCGACGAGAAGTGGGGCGAGCGCCCGCTGGCCACCGTCGTCCTGAAGGAGGGCTCCGCCGCCGACTTCGAGACCCTGCGCGCCTTCCTCGCCGAAGAGGGCAGGATCGCCAAGTGGCAGCTCCCCGAGCGCTGGTCGATCGTCGAGGCCGTCCCGAAGACGAGCGTCGGCAAGTTCGACAAGAAGGTGATCCGCAAGAGGTACGCCGAGGGCAGCCTGGACGTGACCAAGCTCTGAGGGCGACCTGAACGCGCAGGCCGGGCGGGGGCCCCAGGGCTCCCCGCCCGGCCTGCGCGTGTTTCACGGTCTAGGGGCGCGGGCCCATACGGCGCGGTCGTACGGCGGCTCGTACGGCGGCCCGTACGGACCTAGTTGGTGCCGATGCGGGCCAGGAGGTCGACGATCCGGTCCTGGACCTCGTCGCTCGTCGAGCGCTCGGCGAGGAACAGCACCGACTCCCCCGCCGCCAGCCGCGGCAGTTCGGACGGGTCGACGGCGGCGGTGTAGACGACGAGCGGTGTGCGGTTCAACTGCCCGTTCGCACGCAGCCAGTCGACGATCCCGGCCCGTCGGCGCCGTACCTGCAACAGGTCCATCACCACGAGGTTCGGCCGCATCTGCGCGGCCAGCGTGACCGCGTCCTCGTCCGTCGAGGCGCGCGCGACCTGCATCCCGCGCCGTTCCAGCGTCGCCGTCAGCGCGAGCGCGATCTCCGCGTGCTCCTCGATGAGCAGCACGCGCGGCGGGTGCTGCTCGGAGTCGCGCGGCGCGAGCGCCTTCAGGAGTACGGCGGGGTCGGCGCCGTACGCCGCCTCGCGCGTCGCCTGTCCGAGTCCGGCCGTCACCAGGACGGGAACCTCCGCCGCCACGGCGGCCTGGCGCAGCGACTGGAGCGCCGTGCGGGTGATCGGGCCGGTGAGCGGGTCGACGAACAGCGCCGCGGGGAACGCGGCGATCTGCGCGTCGACCTCCTCGCGCGAGTTCACGATGACCGGCCGGTAGCCGCGGTCGCTCAGCGCCTGCTGGGTGCCGGCGTCGGGCGCCGGCCAGACGAGCAGCCGCCGCGGGTTGTCCAGCGGCTCCGGGGGCAGTTCGTCGTCCACGGGCCGCGGCTGCGGCGGGTCGGCGACCTCGACGGCACCGCCGGGACCGTCGAGCG
This sequence comes from Streptomyces sp. NPDC059371, assembly GCF_042751995.1. NCBI lineage: Bacteria > Bacillati > Actinomycetota > Actinomycetes > Kitasatosporales > Streptomycetaceae > Streptomyces > Streptomyces sp. NPDC059371. The sequence continues at coordinate 3,564 of NZ_JBHYXD010000098.1, forward strand.
GCTCGGGGCCCTCGGCGGCGTTCTCGTCCGGCGCTCCTATGGCGTAGGACCGTCCCGCGCCCTCGGTGGTACCGGGCCGCCGGGGTCCGCCACCGGGCTGGGCACCCTGCGGAAGAGCGCGCGCGGCGGTCTCCGGGCGCTCGGCGGCGGGCTCGGGCGGAGTGCCGAGCTTGCGTCGGCGGCCCGCGCCGTTCGTCGCGTGCGGGGGAGGAGTCGGGGCCTGGACGCCGCTGCCCGGATGGGCCGCCGGGGCCTGACGGGCGAACGGGACGCCCTGGCCGAGCGTGCGCACGCTTATGGCACGGCCCTGCGTCGAGTTGGGGTCGGCCGCGGCGGACGCTGGCGTCGCCTCGGCGGGCAGCGGCTGGGCGACCCGCGCGGCCGGGCGCTCAGGAGGGAGCGGGGCGGGAGCCGCCTGGGCGGCCGGGGCCGTCCCGTTCGCCGCGTTCGCCGCCGGGAGCGCGGGCCGCGCGCCGGTGGTGTTCGCGTCGGGCCAGGACTGGGCCGCCGGAGGTGGCGTGGAACCCTGCGCGGCGACGGCGGACAGGCCGGGGGGAACCGGCTGACCGGCGGCCGCGGCGACCGGGACGGCCTGCGCGGAAAGCCCCTGCGCCGGAACCGCCTGCCCGAGCGCGGGCACCGGCTGCCCGGGAACGCCCTGCGCCGGAACCGCCTGCCCGAGTGCGGGCACCGGACGTCCGGGAAGTCCCTGCGCGGGCACCGGCTGCCCGGGAAGTCCCTGAGCCGGTACCGGCTGTCCCGGAACGCCCGGCGCCGGAAGGGCCTGCGCGGGTACCCGGGGTGCCCCGGGTGCCGCTTCGGGCGCGCCTTCGGCGAGCTGACGGGCACGTCGGCGGCCCGTCGGGGCGGCGGCCGGGTGCGGCTGCGCCGGGGTGTGATCGTCGTCGGGGTCGTGCCGCATCGCGTCGTGGCGGCCGTCGGGCTGCTGGGCCAGCGCGACCTGGGCCTGCACCTGGTCCTGCGCCGCCTGGGCCAGCTGCGCCCGCGCCGCCTGGACCTCGGCCGCGTGGGCCTCGGCGGCCTGTTCCTGCGCGGCCTGCGCCTGCGCCGCGGCCTGGACGTACTCCGGCGAACGGTCCGCCTCCGCCGGCGGCAGCGCGAACACCGCACGGGCGCCCGTGTCCTGCGCGGCGGCACGCTCGGCCGCCGCGGCCAGCGCACGGCGGCGCCGCCCGGTCGGCCGGCCCGCCTCGTCGACCGTGCCGTCGTCCTCGTCGGGACCGTCGACCGGGGACGCGGCGGCGGGCGCCGCCGGCAGCGCGTTCTGCTCGCCGTCCCGGCGCGCACGCCGTCCGGAGGGCACCGGCACTCCCTGCGGAGGCACCGTCCCGCCCAACCCGGACCCCGTGGCCGCGGTTCCCGCCCCGTGCTCGCCCGCCATCACGACCGCGCCCTCGGCCACCCCGTCGGGCGCGCCCGGGGCGTCGCCCGTGCCCTCGGCGGCGCTGGGCCGGCCACGACGCCGTCCGGTACCGCCGGAGCCGTCCTCGGAGCCGTCGCCCTGCTGCTCCTGCGCGGGAACCGGCGCCTCGCCGGCCGCCTGCTCCTCCGCGGCACGCCGGCGACGGCGCCCCGTGGGAGCGGTCGTGCCCGCCGCCTCGACGGCGTTCGGACCGGACTCCCCCGACTCCTCGCTCTCCAGGAAGGCGTCCGTCGAGGCACGCCGGGCCCGCCGCCGGCCACCGCTCTGCTGCGGGGCCTGCTCGGGAAGGGCGATCTCGGCGCCGACGGGCGCCACGGCGTCGAACGGGACCGCGCCCGCCCCGCCGCCGATGGGCACCTCCAGGACGTACGCGCTGCCGCTCATCCCCGGCACCTCGTGCGTCTGGAGCACACCGCCGTGCGCGCGCACGATCCCGCGCACGATCGGCTCGTGCACCGGGTCTCCCCCGGCGTACGGCCCGCGCACCTCGATACGGACGACCTCGCCGCGCTGCGCCGCCGCCACGACGACCGTGTTGTCCATGTAACCGCCCGCCGACACCGGCGCGTTGCCGGTCGCGTCGACGCCCGCGACATCCGCGACGAGGTGGGCGAGGGCGCGCGCGAGACGCTGCGGGTCGACCTCGGCCTCGATGGGCGGCGCGTGCACGGCGAACTGCACGCGTCCGGGCCCGATCAGGTCGACGGCACCTTCGACACCGGCCGCGACCACGGCGTCGAGCATCACGTTCGTACGGAAGATCGTCTCGATGCCCGCGTCCAGCCGCTGGTAGCCGAGGACGTTGTCGACGAGCGTCGTGATCCGTGAGTAGCCGGCCGCGAGGTGGTGGAGCACCTGGTTGGCCTCGGGCCAGAGCTGCCCGGCGTCGTCGGCGGCGAGCTTGGCGAGTTCGCCGCGGAGCTGGTCGAGGGGGCCGCGCAGGGAGTGGCCGAGGACGGCGAGCAGCTGCTCGTGCCGGGCGGCCAGCGCCTCGAACCGGTCCTTCTCCCGCTCACCGAGCGCCGCGTACCGGTCCTCGCCGGCGGCGATTTCCTCCTCGTGCCCCTCGGTCAGCCCGGTGAGCTCGGCGGTGTGGCGTTCACGCAGCTCCGCCAGTTCGGCGGTGTGCTCCTCGCCGATCCGCTCCAGCTCCTCGGCGTGCCGGGTGTCGGCCGCCTCCTTCTCCTCGACCAGGGTGTCGTACGGGCGCCGGTCGGTGAAGGTCATGACGGCGCCGACGAGCTGCTCCCCGTCGCGCACCGGAGAGGTCGTCAGGTCGACGGGGACCTTGTCCCCGGACTTCGACCACAGCACCTGACCACGCACCCGGTGCTTGCGCCCGGAGCGCAGCGTGTCGGCGAGCGGCGACTCCGCGTAGGGGAAGGGCTCGCCGTCCGCCCGCGAGTGCAGGATCAGGGTGTGCAGTTCCCTGCCGCCGAGATCGCTGGCCCGGTATCCGAGGATCTGGGCGGCGGCGGGGTTGACGAGGACGACCCGGCCGTCGGTGTCCGTCCCGACGACACCCTCGGCCGCCGCGCGCAGGATCATCTCGGTCTGGCGTTGCGAACGCGCGAGCTCGGCCTCGGTGTCGACGGTGCCCGACAGATCGCGCACGACGAGCATGAGCAGCTCGTCGGGGAGGGGGCCGTAGTTGTCGTAGGCCTGCTGGCCGCTCTCCAGATTCGCACTGGTGACCTCGACCGGGAACTCCGAGCCGTCGGTCCGCCGCGCGGTCATCCGGGTCGGCTTGGTCCGCCCGCGCTCGTCGGTGCTGTCGGGGCGCCGCATCGAGCCGGGGATCAGCTTCGAGTCGAACTCGGGAAGCAGATCGAGGAGCCCGCGGCCCACCAGAGCCGTGCCCGGGGTCTCGAAGGCCTCCAGGGCGATCGTGTTGGCGTTGACGACGGTCCCGTTGGCGTTGACCAGGACCAGCGCATCCGGCAGCGCGTCCAGTATGGCTGCGAGGCGAGCAGCGCCTCGGGATGGCCTGCTGCTCACGAGACGCTTCCTCCCTGTTACCGCACCTTGCCGACCGCGGAGGCCATATTGCCAACCGGCCCGCGGCGTGTCACGCGAGGGAGTCTACGGGCAGAGGTTGCGCTCGCGATGCCGGATGAGAGGGAGGTCGCACACATATGAGACGCAGAAGCGGCGTAGAACCTGTGACCACGCATTTCACCGTACGGAACCGTGAGAGCACCGTGAGATCACTGTGACTCCACCGTGTCCTCGGCCCTTCGGCATCTCTGTCGGCATCTAGGAGCGGGTGTCGGGAAGGACGGGCACGAGGGCGTTCCAGCGCGAGATCTCGCACCCGTTTGCGCGGTCGTAGCGCGCGTCGACGGGGCGCCCCGCCCAGGTTCCGGTGACATGCGCGGTGGCGGAACCCCCGTAGACCATCGTGCACAGGGCGTCCGGCGGCACCGGGGCGAAGGTGTCCTTGCCCCAGGTGGTCATCCGGTCCAGCCGGTCGCAGGCCTCCGCCGCGCGCGGATGGGTGCCGCCGGCGGGGTGGCAGTCCAGCTCGAACGTCCCGTCCGCGCCGCCGCCCGCCCCGTCGACGGTGACGGTCAGCCGGTCGGAGGAGTCCTCCGGACGGGCCGGCGGGGGCATGAGCGCCGACAGGACGACGTCGGACGCGGCGGCGACGGCCCGCGCGGACGGCGTCCCGGCGGGGAACAGCGACGATCCTCCGCCGGTGAACGCCGCCATTAGAGGGGACGCCCCGGGGGCGTCGGAGAGGGTCCCGGCGACGGCGCCGGGCACCGAGGAGAGCGCGGCGGAGGCTGACACGGCGGCGGTGAGGAGCAGTCGGCGCAACATGACCTGCCTAACGCGGGGCGACGCGCCCGGTTGCGTGTTCGCGGGGGCTTTGCAGTGCGGCGTATCCGCCTAGTACCGTGGGGGGCGATTGGTGACACCGCGCTCGTCTGTGTCATCATCTGCACGCACCACTCGCGCTCGCGTGAGGGGTTGTGCGGGAGGCGTCGCCTAGTCCGGTCTATGGCGCCGCACTGCTAATGCGGTTTGGGACTTCAATCCCATCGAGGGTTCAAATCCCTCCGCCTCCGCGCGAAGATCCGAAACCCCGGTCCACTGGACCGGGGTTTCGGCGTTCCAGGGGTCCGCGAGACCCGCCGAGCGTGCCGGCGTCCAGGACGTCCACGAGCGCCCAGAAGCACGTTTGCCCAGCTCACAAGGGGTGAGGCAAACGGATTTCACATGGCGGCGGCAGTCATGTAATGTTCTTCCTGTCGCCGCGAGCGGGGCAAAAGCCCGGGGAGCGAAGACAAGAACAAAAACAGAACAAGCACTCGTAGCTTAACGGATAGAGCATCTGACTACGGATCAGAAGGTTGCAGGTTCGAATCCTGCCGAGTGCACACAGGTGAGAGGCCCCGGAGAGATCCGGGGCCTCTTGCGTTTCCGCGCCGTACAGCAGCGAAGTACAGCAACCGTCCTACCCCGTACCGCCCATGGCGTCGGACAGCTTGCCAATCGCCGCGCGCACTTCTTCCTCGCTCGCCTCGGCATAGACCTCCATCGTCATGGCGATCTGTGAGTGCCGCAGGATGCGCTGCGCCACCTTCGGGTGGACCTTGAGCGCGACCAGGAGCGAGCTGCACGTGTGCCGGGTGTTCCGCAGCGGGATCATCCGAAGGTCGGCGCGGCGGGCCCGCAGCGCGAACATGCGGGTCAGGTTGCCCGGCTCGATCGGGGTCCCGTGCTTCGTGGTGAAGATCAGGCCGTGGCTGTCCTGCCAGAGCTCCCCGGCAGCCTTCCGGTCACCAGTCTGCTGGGCATGACGCATCCGCAGCGCCTTGAGACAGAGCGCGGGCAGCGGCAGGAAGTCGTCGGAGTCCTCGGTCTTCGTCTCGCGGTGCAGGATCTGCCGACCGGCCCGCTGGATCTGGTGATCCACGTACAGCTCGCCCCTCTCGAAGTCGACGGACTTCCACGTCAGGCCGAGCACCTCACCACGGCGCAGACCGAGGGACAGCACGAGCACCCAGGCCGCGAAGAGATGGTCATCGCGGCTAGCCGCATCGGCGAGGAACCGGCCCGCCTCGGCAACGGACCACGGCTTGATCCGACGACGCCGAGGCTTGGGCACCTTCACCAGGGAGGCGACGTTCTTGGTGATCTCCTCCTCGGTGACCGCATGGGTGAGCGCAGCACGCAGGGCGTCGCGAGACCCTTGGATGATCCGTCGGGACGGGTAGGCCTCGCAGCAGTCCCCAACCGCGCAGCACTTCTGGCGGTTGGGCTCCCGCTTGGCGTCCTTTCCCTGGGCGCAGCACTGGCAGACAGTCGCCAGCTTGGTCAGCCACTCCCGCACGTCCCGGACAGTCAGCTTGTCCAGCCTTTTGGGCCCGAGGTGCGGGGCGATGTAGAGCCGCACGTATCCCTCGTACGAGACGTACGACAGCGGGGCGAGGTTGGGCTTCACGATCGAGTCGAGCCAGTACGCGAGGAAGGCTGCGAGGGTCCGGTGGCGGGTGACCACTGGACCTCTCTTCGCTTCAGCGTGGAGCGCGAGCCACTTCTCGTGGACGTCCTCACGAGTCTTGCCATAGGCGTACTTGCGAGCCCGTTTGCCGTCCGGCTTGGTCACCCAGACGTAGGCCGCGAAGCCGTTCTTGTACGGGTAGATAGAACCTTCGCCGTTGCCGCGCTTGCCGCTCATGCTGATGCCCTCTCAGCGTCGGCGGTGACGTGCTGGATGTACTCGTCCACCCAGGCCGGGAGGATGCGCCGGTTGCGTCCGACCTTGACGGAGCGGATCTCGCCAGTGAGTACGAGCATCTTGGTCTTGGACAGGCTGAAGCCGAGCATCTCGGCCACCTCTGCCGTGGTGTGCCATTTGCGTGCGATCACAGCCATGGTCATGCTGCGGCTTCCTCCCAGTTGAGTTGGTCTTGCATGGCTTCGCGGGCGGTCTCGCGGTTGTGTTGGAGGTCGCGGGCGATGGTGGCGGCGAGGGCGGACTCGCCGGGGGTGTGGCCGTGGCCGGCGTATTGCCAGTCGGCGAGGACGAGGACGGTGTCCGGCTCGCGGTACTCGAGGCCGAGGGCTTCGCGTTCCTGCGCGGCACGGAAGTCCGCGCGGGCCTTGCGGAGCTCCCCGAGAGTGGTGGAGTAGCGGCGGGACTTGGAGCTGAAGTGGCCGCGGAAGCCGAGCATGTGAGCCCAGGCCCACAGCCGCCGATCCGGGTAGAGCGGGTCGAGTTGCTTGCAGGCTTCGATGAGGCGGCGAGTGTGGTCGGGGACCTGGTGGCGGTCGAGTTCGGCGAGCTCGCCGATGCGCCGGTCGAGAGTGCCGGTGTTCTCTGCCGCTTTCGTGGCGTACTTCGCGACGTAGGAGGCGACCGCCTGCTCGGTGATGTCCGAGCCGTCGCCGAAGGCTTTGACCGGGCGGACGTCGAGCTGGGTGCCCCAGCGGAAGGTGCGGGCGGGCTGGTCCTCGGCGGCCGGGGCGGAGACCGAGGTGTAGGAGTGCGCCGCGGCGGCGTGGATGGCATCGGTGAGGAGACCGACCGTGGCCCAGGCCGGCGGCGGGGTGTCGGGTCCGTCCGGTCCGTCGAGGCGGATGACGGCGTGGAAGTGCAGGGCGCCGCGCTTCTGGAACTCGGCGACCTTGCCGTAGGACAGCCGGGCCGACTCCTTCAACTCTCGCTGTGACAGACCGGCGCGGGCGGCTATCTCGCGGCGGAGCCGGTTGGTGAAGCGCTGCCAGAGGTTGCCCGCGTGGTTGTTGAACAGGACGGCGCCCGCGTAGTCGTAGGTGCCCGGGTCGAGGGCCGTTCCGAGCGCGGGGTCGTCGGCCGGGTGCCGGGTCCCGCAGCGGCAGGCGCCTCGGTCAGGGCGGTTGTGGACGGAGCCGAAGGAAGGGGCGGTGAGGGTGGCGAAGACGCGGGGATGGTCGCGGACCGTGGAGGGGATGTCGCGGCGGTCGTCTCCGGCCAGGCCCGCGCGGATGAGGTGGTAGGTGTCGCCGGCGTAGGTCCATGCGCAGGAGGGGCAGCGGGAGGCCCGCCGGTTGCCGCACGCGAGACGGAGCCGTCCGCCCGGCTCGGACTCGGTCGAGTAGTGGTGCAGGGTCTCGCCGGACGTCTTGTCCTTGGACAGGGTCCAGCCGGTGAGGTGGATGGGGTCGGTGCAGCCGCCGGTGCGGCGGATCTGCTCGTGCCAGCGGTCGAAGTCGTCGGCCGAGGCCACCCTCAGCAGATCGCCGAGGGTGGCCAGGTCGAGCTGGGGTGGGAGGTTCAACGGCGCCACCATCCCCGCTTCTGAGGGGTGCTGGCGCTGCTGCTGGAGGTCTCGTTAGAAGAGCGGCTGGCGCGGGTGGGCTGCGCGGTCCGGTCTTTGTCGTGCAGGTGGTGCGCCTTGACGATCTTTTTCAGGCGGTCGTAGTCGCCGTCGATGGGGTCGGGCGGGATGCGGTCGACTCTGCGGCTCCAGTTGCGGGGCATCAGGCGCTCACCGCCTGGCGGACGGCGGGGCGGGTGATGGTGCCGGTGCCGTGGCAGGCCGGGCAGTGCGCGGTGATGGTCCGCAGGAGTCCGTGCCGGTTGCGGCCGCCGAGGGTGACGGCGGCGGAGGCGAAGCCGTCGCAGTTCGGACAGATCCGGGCCCTCGGCCGAAGGCGATACGTCATGCTGAGAGTTCCTTTCGATTGCGGTTGGAAGGAAGGCCCCGGGTGGCGGCGTGCTTTGGCGGCTTGTGCGCCACCCGGTGGCCGCTCAGTGCGTGGTGCGGGAGCCTCGGCGGCCACGACCCTTCGCGGCGTACATGGCCGCGTCGGCAGCGGTGAGGGCGTCGGGCAGGCATGGCACCGGCAGATCAGCGACGGCGCAGACCCCGACTGAGGCAGCCAGCGACAGCCGAACTCCCTCGTAGGAGAGCGGCTGGTGGAGCGTCGCGATGAGGGCGTTGAGGTCGACGACGGCCAGGTTGCGGACGACGGCGACGAACTCGTCTCCGCCCAGGCGCCCGGCGAGACCGTGCCGTCCGCACCAGGCGCGCAGCCGGTCGGCGGCCTCGGCGAGCGCGACGTCACCGGCGGCGTGGCCGTGGGTGTCGTTGAGGGTCTTGAAGTGGTCGAGGTCGACCAGGAGGACGGCGGCGTGCGGGTGCCGGCGGATGACGTGTTCCGCGCGGGCGGTCCATCCGGCCCGGGTGTGCAGGCCGGTGAGCGGGTCGCGGCGGGCGCATGCGAGGCGGCGGGCGAGGATGCTGCCGTGCACGGCCCAGCCGAGTAACGGCGCTGTGCTGGCGACTATGTGCGCGTCCATGACGTACTCCTTTGGCGAGGGCGGTTGGTCGGTGGAGCGCGGTCCCGGAGGCTGCTGCGTGCTTGGCGGCTTGTGCGTCGCCCCGGGGCCGGTCAGCGGCGGTGCTGGGAAGCGGCGAGCGAGCGGATGACCACGGCGCAGACGGCGACGGACGCGGCGGTGATGGCGACCGCGAGGAGCATCGAGACCAGGACGACGCCGACGACCAGGACCACGGCCGCGCCGGTACCGACGAGGGCGACGGCGGAGCCGGGGGTGAGCTGCACAGTGGGCCGCGCCGGTACCGGCGCCGGGGCGGGCGTGTAGTGCTGCGGGGCCTGCTGGATGACGGCGGTGGGTTCGACGACCCGGGCGGGCGGGATGGTCTGGCCGGTGGGCTGGGGCATGGCCGGGACCTTGGGGCGGAGCATGGCGGGGTCTCCCTTCTGCGGGTGGTTACTTGACGGCGGTGTCGATGACGGGGGCGAGGAGGCTGTCGGCGAGGAGGTAGCCGCCGAGCAGGAGGACGGCGATGAGCCACCAGGGCGGGCGGATGAGCTTGACGCCGAGGTAGCCGACGACGATCAGGGCGAACCAGAGCGGGACCTGCACGGGTGTCTCCTCAGCGCGGGGTGCAGTGGTGGGTGCGGGCGGCGAGCTGGGCGGCGGTCTGGCTGGAGTAGTCGGCGGACCAGCCGCAGTGGTCGTTGGTGCAGACGGCGGCGTGTTTGGTGTGGCCGTGACGGTCGCGGTGGGTGCCGATCTGCACGGGGCCGATCCGCATCACGGAGTGGAAGTGGTCGCGGGCGGGCATGACGGGTTCTCCTTCCGGGTCAGGTGAGTTGGGCGGCGATGGCGTCGGCGAGCTGGGGCGGGACGCCGAGGCGGGCGCGCAGGGTGTCGGTGTCGATGTGGGCGCCGGTGCGGGCCTGGTGGTCGGCGGCGACCTTGCGGGCGTGGTCGACCAGCGCGGCCGGGACCGACGGAAGCGCCGAAGCCGCAGGAGCGGGTGCCAGTGCCGGGGTGTCCTCGGCCGCGGGGAGCGGTGCCGGTTCGGGCTGCGGCTCGGGGACGGATTCCCGCTCGACTTCCGGCGCAGGGGTCGGGCCCGCGGGGGCCGGCGGGACCGGCTCTAGGTCTTCGTCCTCGACCCCGTGGGAGTGGGCGAGGAGGGTGCCGCCGAGGAAGGCGAGGGCGGGCCATCCGGCGATGCCGAACCGCAGCCAGGCCGGGGGATGGGCGAGGTCGAGGAATCCGGCGGTGGCGACGTTCGCGCCGAGCGAGGCCACCAGGGCGATCAGGAACCAGCACCAGGCCAGCCGGGAAGGTCCGTCCGAGCGGAGCCGTCGCCAGGCGGCGACCAGGAGCAGATCCACGCTGATCGGGTAGGCCCAGCCCTTCCAACCGGTCTGCCCGGCAGCGTCGGCCAGCTCGTGCAGGTGGGCGAAGGACAGAGCTCCGGCAATCACGGCTTGGACCAGGACGGCGTCCACGCGGAACGCGGGCCTGGCCATCACGAGCTGCCGGGGTAGTCGGGGCCGTCGGTGGGGTCGTATCCGGGCGGGAACGTGCCCGCCGGCGGCTCGGGCAAGGACGCGGCCAGCGACGGCGCCACCACGTCGACGAAGTCCCGGTCGGCGCCGGATGTGTCGGAGTAGAGGGCAAGTTGGCCCAGCAGGAGCACGGTGCGGGCGAAGTCCTCGCAGTCGGGGCACATGGCGGGATCTCCCATCAGCAGGCATCGAGGGGGTAGGGACCCGGCGCGAGACGGTCACGCCAACCGGAGAGCGAGGGAGGAGTCAGGCGGTGACGGGAGCAGCCTTGGCGAGCGGCTCAGAGGCCGGGGCCAGGGAGCCGACGACGGGCCGGAACGGCGCGAGGGCGGGCAGGTCCGGGGCGCGGTCGGCGTAGCGGTTGCAGATGTTGACCGCTGCCCGCAGCGAGGTGTGCGGGGCGCGGATGCGGGCCCAGCCGCCGGAGGAGTCGCCGGTCACGGCGATGCCGGGAGTGTCGGTGCGGATCTGGATCGCCGCGAGGACGGCGTCCGGGGCGATGTCACCGAAGGCCATGTTCGCCGACGACTCGTCGTTGACGCGGTGGGCGGTGCGGCCGGTGAGCTGGGCCCGCAGCATCGTGATGCCCTTGCCGAGCTCGGAGCCGAATCGCTGCCCGCAGATCTCCAAGTAGATGCCGGCGGCCCGGCCGAGCTGGGCGAGGCGGACCAGGGCGGTGATGATCCGGTCCCGTCGCTTCTCCTCGTCCTTTGTCGCGAACAGGGCGAGTTCGGCGACCTCGTCGACCAGGACCACGACCGGGACCGGGCGCAGGTGGTCGGGCAGGTCCCAGATGTCGGCGGCGATCTCCGCATCCGGCACGTTCACCGTGATCCGCTGCTCGGCCCGGATCACCTGATAGACGTCCGCCATGTGCGAGACCAGGGCTTCGAGGAGATCGAGGGCGGTGTCGGGGTTGTCGGCGAGCGCGGAGAACCGGCGCGCCAGCGGGAACAGCTCCACGCCCTGCTTGCAGTCGATCCCGACCAGCGCGACATCCATCGGGGCGAGGCCGGCCACCAGGTTCCGCTGGTACACGGACTTCCCCGATTCCGTGGCCCCGAGGGTGAGCCCGTGCGGGACGGCCCGGTAGTCGCGGTAGTGCACGGCCCCGTCCTCCCGCAGGGCAACCGGGACCCGCATCGGCGCCGGATCAGCCTTGGCGGGCATCTGGACCCGCTTGAGGACGTCGTATCCGGTCATCCGGACCTCGACCACGCCGGAGCGCAGCTCACGGGAGGTCACGCCGTACATGCCGAAGGAGTGGCGCAGCCGGTCGGTGGCGGCGGAGACATCGAACGCGTCCTGCCCGGGGCGGAGCTTGAGGCGCAGGACCAGGCCGGTCCGGGTGGGGCGAAGGCGCAGAATGCGCGGGGCCCTCGACTCCGGGACAGGCCGGTTGGTCATCCGGGCCAGTGCCAGGCGCCAGCGCGAAGGCGGGACCGTCAGCCTGCACGCGTCCATCACCGACGTGTAGTGGACCAGCACCCGCACCGTGGCGAACACGGCACCGAAGGCCAGCCAGTACCAGGCCGGACGCCGCCACCGCAGGACCAGCACAGCAGCAACAACCAGCACCAGGACGATGGTTAACCCGGTCATGATCAGGCCGCCTTCGACGCCGAACCGGCACCGGCGAGCGAGGTGACCGCGACCGCGCGGAACGCGATCCCGTGCCGCTTCTGCCCGTTGAACTCGTTCTCCCACGCCGAGGCGACCAGGCCCGTCAGCGCGACCGGAGTTCCCATGGTCAGGTCCTCGGAGACGCCCGGCTCGGGCACGGTGAGCTTCAGGATCTCCACCTCGTCCGGCGTGGAGAACATGACCTCCACCGTCATCAGCGTGACGCCGTCCTTGTCCACGGCGATCTCACCGGTACGACGGTCCTTGATCTTCGGCTGCGGGGCCTTGGCGACCATCACGGTCGCGTTCGTGGTGTCGACGGGGATCTGACGCACAGCGATTCACTCCTCTATAGAGGCTAGATTCCGTCACTCATATATATGAGTGACATGAAGAAGAGTGCATGACTCCTGTACATGAGTCAACCCGCCGCGAAGAAGAACTCGCGGCGGGCTGAAAGAAGTTGAGGGTGCGTCAGTCGACTGCTGGGATCCGGTACTCGAAAACGAACTGGTCAGCGGCCATGAGGGTGTCGCAGACCTCGACCACGCGACCCTCGGTCGTGCGGGCCTCACGGATCAGGTGGATGACCGGGGCACCGGGGCTGAGAGCCAGCTCCGAGGACTCTGCCTTGGAGGCCGGACGCCCTTGCAGCGTCTCGACGAACTCCTCGAACTCGTGCCCGTGGTCTTCGAGCCGGGCATAGATGCCGCCACCGCCGGGATTCTCGGCGAACAGCTCGGGGATGTCCTTCACGACGTCCCACGGGAGGTACGACGTTGCCGTCTCGACGGGCGTGCCGTTGCGGAAGTAGAGACGCCTTCGGGCGAGCACCTGAGTGCCGGCGGGGATGCTCAATCGCTCCGCGGCATCCTCCGGGGCCTCCATCGGGCCGATGTATAGGACGCTCACCTTGGCTGTGGCGCCGGACTGCTCGGACTCGGCGAGATAGGCAGCCTTGCCACCCTGTCGAAGTGAGCGCCGGAAGCGGTCAGAGGATCGATGGCGGACCGGCGGCCGATCCTTCACGGTCGAGCCCTTGCCGTGCCGCGTCTCGACCAGTCCACTCGCGCGCACCTCGACCATGGCCTTACGGATCGTGCCGCCTGCAACTCCGTAGCGGTCGACCAGTTCGGACTCGCTGGGCACCATGTCGCCTGGCTTGAGGACGCCAGCCTTGATCTGCTGAACGATTTCGTCGGCGATCTGTACGTACCGGGGTACGGGCCGCTCACCTCCTACTGCTGTTCCCATAGTCCTTCTCTTCCTCCTATGCTCCTGCACATGAGTAACAGTGCCCAGGAAGGTGAGTCAACGCCGCTGCACTCCGTGTCTGTAGCGGGAGTGGTGATCGGTGAGGACGGCCGACTTCTGGCAATCCGCCGCGCGGACAACGGCACTTGGGAGCTCCCCGGCGGCGTACTCGAACTCGATGAGACCCCCGAGGCCGGTGTCGTCCGCGAGGTCCTGGAGGAGACGGGCATCCACGTCGAGGTGGACCAGCTCACCGGGGTCTACAAGAACACGACCAGGGGCGTCGTCGCCTTGGTCTTCCGGTGCAAGCCTTCAGGGGGCACCGAGCGCACCTCCAGCGAATCGACCGCGGTTGACTGGCTCACGCCCGACGAGGTCAACGAGCGCATGGCGGAGGTCTTCGCAATCCGACTCTTGGATGCCCTGGACGGCAACGGCCCCCATGTGCGGAGCCATGACGGCAAGCGTCTGATCACGGCGCGGTAGAACTTTCTCTACTTCATCAAGCCCCGGCTGCGCTCCGCTCCGCCGGGCGCGCTCCCGGCTCCGCTGCGGGCGCCGCTCCTGCCTTCGGCCCGCTCCGCCCGCGCTGCGCCGACGCGCGCCCATGTGTGGATAGGGCCCGGAGGCCATGAGTCGAGCACTGTAGAGAGCGGCCACGGTCAGAACGTGCCTCCGGCGGGGGCGCTCAGGCTCCGAGATGGCGGGGGCGCCGTTCGCGTGTGCCGGCCGAGTGTGGCGTGTGCGGGGTGCTCCCATCCCGTCTGCCGTCGACCCAGGCAGAGCCGAGCAGTCGCGGCCCAGGGCGTCAAGGTCGTTCGTCCGGCAGGGCGCTCCACCTTGACGCCCTGAACCACGCCCGCTCCACGGTGTGTGGGTCGACGGCAGACGGGATGGGAGCTGGGGGCAGTGGAGGCTTGGGTGAGGAAGCGAAGCGGCCATCTGGAAAGTAAGTGATGCAATCTACTAGTGCCACTTACCCCGCGACTTGTGGCGTGTACTTCTGTGCACCGCATGAAGGAATCTTGGTCCGACTAGGAAAGTTTTTCTTCTGCACAGCCAGGGGCAAGAGAACCTGCTGGTCAGTAAGCCCTTCTCGTGTGGCGTGGCTAGCTATCCACAGGCCTGTCCCGCAGGTTCTACACAGCTGTGGGTCAAGTCTCCACAGCGGCACCGAGGTTGTACCCAGGGCCTGTGGATAACCAGATTGGCTGGTGGCAAGGGGCGTGCCACTATCAGCAAGCCAAGCAACGCAACTGACCCACTAGGCGGCCAAGTTGATGTTGAGCGAGTTCCACGTGAAACGGCTTGCGGAAACAATGCCCGTGTCTGTAAACGGAATTGGGCTGCTCAGGTGTCAGTGGCGTGCCGTAGAAAGGTCAGGCCTAGACGAGACGCGGGGCGCACCCGAGCACTTTGGCGAGAGGCAGGTGCGCCCCGAGAGAGCCAGGAGGAACATGAACACGCCCCGTCTGACCCGCGACGCCCAGCTTCAGCACGGAAGCTTTGGCGCTAGTACCACTGTTCCACGAGTCACTGACAACGCCCAATGGGTATGGCTCGGAGCAGTAGCCAGCTGCGTCATCGGAGCCCAGCCCCTTGCCGCAGCCCTCGATTCGGCGACGCAGCTGGTCACAGTGATCATCGTGCTGTTGCTTGTCCGAGCGCACCTGCAGAGTCAGCCTCGACTGCTGTCGCGGGAAGCCTTCAAGGACAATGCCGATGTCTGACACCAGTGGCTGATACCACCAGAGGCGAACAACGACGCAGGACGAAGGTTAATCGATCCAATACGCCCAACCGGCGTGATTGACATGATAGGGATGTGCGCGGACACATAGCGTTGCCCGTGTGGGCGCCGGCCTTTCATCGGTCGGCGCCCGACGGTGCGAATTGTTCATTGAAGCCCGGCGCCTACGGCTTCCTTTGTATCAGTCGCCCTGCTCTAGTTCAGGGGTGATTTTCGATGCCCGTACTGAGCGATAGACGGCAAGCGGGATGACGGAAATTGCTGGCCAGGTGGGTGCTTCGCTGAAGCCGAATCCCTCCATTGCCCTACTTGTCTCTTGGATCATACTTTCAAGGACTTGGCGGTTCACTTCGCCATCTGCCACTGCCTCCTGCAGAGTGGCCATTACACGTTCGAAGCGAACAGTCGGCGAGATAGTGTCGCGTTCAGGGATTCGACTGATCGTTGCCAGGGTAGTCCACTCCTGAGGATCTGCCCCCAAGCGCGAGAATAGGACTGATTTCTCACCCGCCAGGTAGTTCCCAGGATCGGAAATGACGCCTGAGAATTGATAGTCCCATTCATTCTGGCCGCAAGGGTACACGCGAAGCGTGAGATGCGCCCCGTACATCGCATTAACGATCTTTTCCACATCACTTGAAAAGGTGGAGTCCTCAGTCACTGAGGAAAAAGCGTTCACGGATGCCGCGAATGAGGCGGGGTAAATGATACTTGTCGGCCCTTTGACTCGAATTAGCGATCCCGGGTTCAATGCTCGATGAAGACGCCCTCGATTCCAGTTCTTAGGTTTCTTGGAAACTTCGCTGACATCTAGGAGCATCTGGGCATACTCGGCGTCGTCTTCGAGCATTGCGACGTGAAGGTCCGCGAGGGAGCGAACCTCTTGGTTTCTGGTCCCCTCCTCATGTTGTGGACCATCCAAGTCCGTTAGGGAAGCCGTCCACTGCCGAGTATGGTCTGAGCGTCTCGTTTCGGGGAGGCCCGAAGAGAGTTGAGCAAGGAGGGTTCTGACCCGCAACGTGTCGACGTAGAGGTACTCGCGCACGCTCACAGCAGCATTACTCGGTCTCTCAGGCATGAAGGCTCCGGGCGCTCAAGCAAGCAACATTGGGCCTACTGGCTTAGACGTGGCCGCTAACGCTGTCAAGCTTTGGCCAAGCATTACCGACCGGTAGTGATGCTCGGAAACTTCTTCTAGAAGGTTAGCCCTCGATGGCGGTAAGCTCGTCGGGTGTCTATCGGGGCAGATGAGTTGAGCATCCTGGAGTACATCTACGACCAGTCTGGTGGTGACCTGGACCAAGGCGTGCATCTTTGGTCATATTTCGATCAACGTGACTTTGGGCCTGACGCGCGTAGACTCCAGGTGGCTGGCCTCATTGATATGCACTCAATAGCGGGCGATTACAGCATCAGCCACTTTGGGATTAGCCAAGTATCCGAAGTGCGCGCGAAAAGGCGTAACGGTCCCGCTCGTACGGCGGCGCTGCGTCTAGCATTGGTGTTGTGGCTATACGATTCTTATATCGGTGCGGAAGCGCCAGGGGCAACTAGCGATTTCGAGGCCTCGGATAGAGCCTTGTTCTACGGGGAAAGTTTCAGCGATCGCGAAACGGAGCTCGCCGTTTCCTATCTGCACTCAGTCGGTCTGATCCAAGGGCTGAGAGTCGATCAATCTAGCCATCTAATCACCCCAGCGCTCACCGTAAAAGGGGTTGATTGTGCAGAAAGTGAGAAGCCAGTGTCTGAGTTCTTGAATCCCCCGGCGTCCAGCGGTCCGACGTTCAACGTGCGAGTCGACGGGTCGCAAAACGTCGTTGTTGGAACTCAGTCCGACTTCACGCAAAACAATAATTCAGGAATCGACCCCGCTGTCCTCGCTCAGCTCACCCACTTCGCGACTGTCGCACGCGAGGGAATTCCTTCATATGGCCTGCCGGAAGCGCAGCAGGTCGAAGTGGAGCGTATCTCAAACGAGTTGGAGGCTGAGGCGAGTGGCAATGCACCGGAGCGCGGCCGCCTCCGTCAGCTGTCTGATCGTCTCATGGCTGCGGTCGCACCGGCTGCGGGCAACGCCTTGGGCGGCATGGTTATGGCGCTTGGCGAGCAGGCTGCGCAGGCGATCGCAGGGGCTTGATAGGAAGCAAGTCTGCGGTGGTACAGCAGCCAAGTACAGCAACCCCAGCAACCGGCTTCGTCCTGCAGCGGCTGTGGAGGGCCGTAACGGGACCGGTATGAGCCTCCCCGACCTATGTGCATAGAGCTACGGATCAGAAGGTTGCAGGTTCGAATCCTGCCGAGTGCACACAGATCAAAGGCCCCGCCGGTTGAACCGGCGGGGCCTTTGGCGTGCGCGGGGGAGATCAACCCCTCGGGAACCGTGAGCGGTTCGGTCGGGGCGGTCTTCGAGGCCGGAACGGAAAAGACGGCTCAGTGCCGCGCGGGCTCCGGGATCCAGCGGCCGGGTGAATCGGCGTACTGGTAGAGCGGGAGCCCCGCGATGCCGGAGGTGCGGAAGGGGCGGCCGTGGTCGTCGATCCGGATCGTGCCGGTGGTGCCCTGCGAGGACCAGTCGAGATCGAGGTACCAGTCGCACGCGCAGTGCTCGGTCCCCGCCTTGACGAACAGCACCTCGGGGTCCTCCACGGAGACCCGGTACGGGAGGTGCCTCGCGGGCAGGGTCTCGTCACCCTTGCTGCCGGCCACGGCCCGGGGGACGGGGGTGTGCGCGTCGAGATTCACCGCGAAGGAGCTGGGCTTGATGCCTCCGCCGCAGCCCAGGGTCGTGTCGTAGACGAAGGCCCCGTCGCCCGGGGGCGCGGCCCGGTGCACGACCCGGACGTGCAGGGCCTCCAGGACGACGGCGGCCGAGCTGCGCCCCTGCACCGACACCCGCACGATCGTCTCCCCGCCGTGCACCGCGTCCTGGGCGTTGGCCCAGACCTCCGCGTCCTCGGCGGGCGGGGCCGGCGGGATCTGGCCGGGGGGTTTGGCGATGACGTAGTCGTGGCCGCAGTCGTCTTCCCACACATGGGAGTTCACGGTCCAGGTGAACGGGAGGGCTTGGGCGGACGGTCCGGCCGAGGCACCGGCGGTCGGCGCCGCCGGACCACTGCGCGGTTTGGCGCTGCCGCCGGGTGAACCGTGCGACGCGAACCCCGGGAACGCGGAGAACGCCGCGAACCCGGCGGCGGTCAGGAGCAACACGCTGCCGAGGACGGCCGACACGACGGCCGGCCGCCGTCGGTACCAAGGGTGGGCGGACAGGTGGCCCGGGGCCGGGGTTCCGGGTGCCACGTCGGGTGCGGGTGGCGCCTTCGACCCGTCCGGCCCGTCCGGCCCGTTCGACCCGTCCAACCCGTTCGACCCGTCCAACCTGTTTGGCCCGTTCGACCGGTCCGGCCCGTCCGGCGCGGGGTGCGGGGCCGCCGCGACCGGCGCGGACGAGGCGAGGGGGTCAGGGTTCGCGAGAGGCGTGGACGAGGCGAGGTGGTCAGGGGTTGCGTGGGGCGTGGATGGCGTGTGGGCCGTGTGGGGGGTGGATGGTGTGTGGGGTGCGGGGGCCACGTGGGGTGTGGATGGCGTGTGGGGTGCGGGTGTGGTTCGCCGCTCCGGAGTTCTGCCGGGTCCCGCCGAGCCGCCTCCGCCGGGTCCCGCCGAGCCGCCTTCGTCGCCGACGTTCGCACCGCGTTCCGCGCCGCCGTTCGCCCCGCCCTCCGAACCGCGTTCGGAGACGCCGGGTTCGCCCGCGGACGTCGGACGCGGTCGGGCGGCGGTCGGGCGGGAGCGCCTTCGCTCCGCGACCGCCAGGATCCACAGGCGGTGCAACTCCACGCGCTCCTGGGGCGAGGCCCCGCACAGCGCGGCGAACCGCTCCACCACGGTGAAGTCCAGCGGCACCGCCTCGCCCGCGCAATAGCGGTGCAGCGTGGAGGCGTTCATGTCCAGGCGCCGGGCCAGGGCCGCGTAGCTGCGATCCGTACGGGTCTTGAGGCGCGCCAGCAGCTCCGCGAACCTCGTCACGTCGTCGTCGGCCGCGGCCATGGCCCGTGCCCACCTTCGCTCGTATCGGTCCGTCCCGTCCCGGAACGGCATCCCAGGGGACCTACTTCTCTGCACGTCAACTGCCCTGGGATGGTTCCACCGTTGCGGATCCGGCGGCGGTGATTGCCGCGGCTTCCCAGGGCCGCCGATGCTCTTGGTGTCGCCACCAGCGGTACGGCCCGACCGGCCGGCCTGTTCAGGGGAGCGGCATCCAGACCACGCACTCGTCCACGGGACCCCCATGGCCGGACGCACCCTCGACGGGGCGCCGGCGGTCCCCTGCGACGACGCACACCGAACCGGAACGAGGGACACCCCATGCACGGCAACACCACCGGACCCCGCGGCCTCCGCCGCATCGCCGCCATCGCCGCCGGCCTCGCCCTGGGCCTGGGGCTCGGCGTCTCGGCGCACGCCTCCCAGACCGACGCGCCGCACCGCTCCGCACAGGCGGCCGCCGCCACCCCGCGGACGGTGAGCGGCAAGACCGGTGACGCCCTGACCGGCATCGCCGACTTCTACGGCGCCTACATCGACGCCCAGAACGGTTCCGACCCCGCCACCAAGCTGATGAACGACCTGCGCGCCCATTACCTGGACCCCGCGTTCAGCAAGCGGCTGGCGGCCTGGGAGCGCACGAACCACGCGGACGGCGTCCTGCGCGCCCAGAGCATCCCGGCCCGCTGGACGGTGACCGAGAAGAGCAAGGGCGACTCCACCGAGGCCCTCGTCACCCTGACCTGGAGCCAGGGAGGCGGCACCGTCAAGCTCTCGGTCCTCATGACCCCCAACCACCGCATCGTCGGTATCAGCCCCGCCAAGTAGCCGAAGGCTGCCGCGAGCCTGTCCGTCCCGTGATTGTTCCCGCAGGTCAGGGTCTATGTCAGTGGGGACCTCTACTGTCGTTGTGTGCGGCGGGTGTGGGTGTGTTCGGGGGTGCGGTGGTCGGGGGACGGGGCCGTGCTGGTCTGGGGCGGGGGGCGGACCAGTCCGCTGGTCCGGGGGCGGCGGATCGCGTTCGGTGTCGTGGACGGGGGTGTGCGGACATGTGTGGGGGCTCGGGGGAACGCGTGTCCCGTGCGGGCCGTCGTGTCACCGCGCGGCACGGGCGCCCGGTGCGAGGAGTGCGCGCGCCTGGACCGCGCGCACTCCGTGGCCGCCGACACGCTGGCCGATGACCCCCGGCCGTACCGCGTGTATCTCGCGTGGTTCGGGCCCGGCCTGGTCAAGGTGGGGATCACCCGGGCCGAGCGGGGTTCCGTCCGGCTCCTGGAACAGGGTGCCGTCACCTTCACCTGGCTGGGGCAGGGGCCGTTGATGGCGGCGCGCCGGGCCGAGGAGCTGTTGCGCGCCACGCTCGGGGTGCCGGACCGGATTCCGTACGCCGGCAAGCGGGCGGTGCGCGCGGCGCTGCCGGGGGCCGGGGAGCGCGCCACCGAGATCCGGGAGCTGCACACGCGGGTCGGCGATCTCGACGGCTGGCCCGAGTCGGTCGCGCGTGCCCCCTTCGAGCCCGTGGACCACACGGACCTGTTCGGGCTCGCCGGGCTGCCGCCCGCGCAGGCGGTCGTGCGCGAACTGGCCGCGGGCGGCTCCGTCGCCGGCGAGCTGTGCGCTGCCGCGGGTCCCGATCTGCACCTCCTCACCGGGCGGGGAGTCGTCGTCCTCGACACCCGGCTGATGACGGGGTGGGACCTGACCGGCGTCGGGGCCACGGACGCGGACCAGGGCTCCGGAATCACCTTTCCCGTACGGGAGTTGTCCGCGCCGGACGCCGGTGTTCAGGACGGGCTGTTCTGAACGCCGGCGTTCGGGACGGGCTGTTCTGAAGGGCGGGAAGAGAGGGGAGAGGGGGCGCCCAAGGGCCGTGCGGCGGGGCGGAGGGCGGAAAGGTCAAGACTTCGATCCCTTTCGGATCCCGTTCGGAAAGGTGCTGGACGACGGGCGGCGCCCGGAAGGAGAGTGGCGGACATGAGCGATCACTCTCCCGCGCCTGTCGCGGCCTTCGAGCCTCCCTACTACGCCGCCGTGTTCACCTCCATGAGGACGGAGGGCGACGGCGGGTACGGAGAGACCGCCGAGCGCATGGACGAGCTGGTCAAGGAGATCCCGGGCTATCTGGGGATGGACTACGCGCGGACACCGGGCGGACTGGCCATCACCGTCGGGTACTTCCGGGACGAGGACGCCATCAAGGAGTGGAGTGCGCACGCCGAGCACCGGGCGGCACAGCGGCGCGGCCGTGCCGAGTGGTACGAGCGCTACACCCTGCACATCGCCAAGGTCGAGCGGAGCCACGGGTTCGAACGTGCCGACGGCTGACCGCGAGGGCGCGGCGGGCGAGGGGACCGAGGACCTGGACGTGCGGGACGAGGACCTGGACGTACGGGACGAGGACCTGAACCTACGGGACGAGGCGCGGGAGGTGCGGGGCTTCTGGCAGGGGCTCGGGCTGCCCGGGCTCGTCGACGTCCACACGCACTTCATGCCCGAACGGGTGCTGCGCAAGGTGTGGGACTACTTCGACGGACTCGGTGAGCTCACCGGCGGCATCGAGTGGCCGATCGCCTACCGCGCGGACGAGGACGAACGGCTTGCGCTGATACGGGAGTTCGGCGCACGCGCTTTCACGGCGATGCTCTATCCGCACAAGGCCGGCATGGCCGAGTGGCTCAACTCCTGGGCCGTCGACTTCGCCCGCCGGACGCCGGACTGCCTGCACACCTCGACTCTCTTCCCCGAGCCGGGCGTCGAGCGGTACGTACGCGAGGCGGTGGAAGCGGGCGCGCGCGTCTTCAAGGCGCACGTCCAGGTGGGGGCGTACGACCCGGCGGACGAGCTCCTCGACCCGGCCTGGGGGCTGCTCGCCGAGGCGGGGATCCCCGTGGTGATCCACTGCGGATCGGGGCCCTCGCCGGGCAAGTACACCGGCCCGGCACCGGCCGCGGCCGTCCTTCGACGGCACCCCCGGCTGCGGTTCGTCTTCGCGCACATGGGGATGCCCGAGTACGAGGACTTCCTCGGCCTCGCCGAGCGCCACGACGAGGTGCGGCTCGACACGACCATGGCGTTCACCGACTTCAGCGAGCGGCTCGCGCCGTTCCCGCCCGGACTCCTGCCCCGCCTCGCGGACCTCGGGGACCGGGTGCTCCTCGGCACGGACTTCCCGAACATCCCGTACCCCTACATCCACCAGCTGCACGCGCTGCGACGGCTCGGGCTGGGGGACGACTGGCTGCGAGCGGTCTGTTACGGGAACGGCGCCCGCCTCTTCGGCCTGCGCGACGCCTGAGAGCTTCGGCCCGCGACGGCGACGGAAAGCGGTACCCAGCAGTTTCCTGAGAGGCACCTGTGCGTTTCTCAGGGAAATCACAGGTTGGCGAAAGGATGCTCTCAGCGGGGCCCACCAAGGTGTTCGCTATGACCACGACCTCGCCCCAGGGGCGCACCGAACTGCTGAGGCCGGACGGGAGCCCCGTCCGAGTGCTTGTGGTGGACGACGAGCTGTCGATCACCGAGCTGCTGTCCATGGCCCTTCGCTACGAAGGCTGGCAGATCCGCAGCGCGGGTGACGGAACGGGCGCGGTGCAGACCGCGCGCGAGTTCCGGCCCGACGCCGTGGTGCTCGACATGATGCTGCCCGACATGGACGGCCTGACGGTGCTCGGCCGGCTCCGCCGGGAGCAGCCCGACGTCCCGGTGCTGTTCCTGACCGCCAAGGACGCGGTCGAGGACCGTATCGCCGGCCTCACCGCCGGTGGCGACGACTACGTCACCAAGCCGTTCAGCCTGGAGGAGGTCGTGGCCCGGCTGCGCGGTCTGATCCGGCGCGCCGGCGCCGCCGACCGGCGGTCGGAGTCCGTGCTCGTCGTCGGGGACCTCGCCCTGGACGAGGACAGCCACGAGGTGTCGCGCGGCGGGGAGAACATCCACCTCACCGCGACCGAGTTCGAGCTGCTGCGCTTCCTGATGCGCAACCCGCGCCGTGTGCTGAGCAAGGCGCAGATACTCGACCGCGTGTGGTCGTACGACTTCGGCGGTCAGGCCAATGTCGTCGAGCTCTACATCTCGTATCTGCGCCGGAAGATCGACGCCGGGCGGGAGCCGATGATCCACACCCGGCGTGGGGCCGGTTATCTGATCAAGCCCGCCACGTCATGAGCGGACGACGACGGCCGCGGGCACAGAAGAGGCGGGGACAGCCGCGCACCCTTCGGACGCGGCTCGTCGTCGGGTGCGTCGCGCTGATCGCCGTCGTGTGCGCGGTGATCGGCACCGTGACCACGATCGCGCTGCGCACACACCTGTACGACCAGCTCGACAACAACGTCGCTGACGCGGCGATGCGTGCGGCGGGTGGCCCGGCGGGCGCCCCCGTGGGCGGCCCGTCCGGCGGCGGAGCCGAGCACCCCCCGAGCGACGACGTCATCGGCAAGGATCCTCTGGAGTTCGTGCTCCGGGGGCAGGCCATGGGAGCCATCGGCGCGACCGTGAAGAACGGCAAGGTCACCGAGGGCATTGTCAGCGTGGGGAAGAAGGACTCCAGCGGGGTCAAGCAGCCCACACCGCTCAAGCTCGCCGACAGCCAGCTCGCCGCCCTCGCCTCCGTCGCGAAGGACAAGCGCCCGCACACCGTGGACATCCCCGGCCGGGGCGAGTACCGCGTGAAGTACCAGGAGGGCCGGAACGGCGCCTTCTACGTGGCGCTCCCGACCGACGACGTCACCAACACCCTCACCACGCTGATCTACGTCGAGATCAGCGTCACCGGCGCGGGTCTCGCGGCGGCCTCCCTCGCGGGCGCGGCCATCGTGACCATCGCCCTGCGCCCCCTGCGCAAGGTCGCCGCGACCGCCACCCGGGTCTCCGAACTTCCCCTGCACACCGGCGAGGTCACCCTCTACGAGCGGGTGCCGGAGTCCGAGGCCGATCCGCACACCGAGGTCGGGCAGGTCGGAGCGGCGCTCAACCGCATGCTCGACCACATCCACGGCGCGCTGCAGGCGCGGCAGCAGAGCGAGATGCGCGTACGCCAGTTCGTCGCCGACGCCAGTCACGAGCTGCGCACCCCGCTGGCCTCCATCCGCGGGTACGCCGAGCTGACCAGACGCGGCCGCGAGGAGACCGGGCCCGACACCCGGCACGCGCTCGGACGGATCGAGTCCGAGGCCGGCCGGATGACGCTGCTCGTGGAGGATCTGCTGCTGCTCGCCCGCCTCGACGCCGGGCGGCCGCTGCAGTACGAGCAGACCGACCTCGTACCCCTGGTGATCGACGCCGTGAGCGACGCCCGCGCCGCCGGGCGCAGCCACAACTGGCGGCTCGAACTGCCCGAGGAGCCCGCGCTGGTGTCGGCGGACGCCGCGCGCCTGCAGCAGGTCATGGTCAACCTCTTCGCCAACGCCCGCACGCACACCCCACCGGGGACGACCGTCACCGCGCGGGTGCACCGGCAGGGGCCGTGGCTGAGCGTGGACGTCCAGGACGACGGCCCCGGCATTCCGCCCGATCTGCTGCCGCGCGTCTTCGAGCGGTTCGCGCGAGGTGACTCGTCTCGCTCGCGCGCTTCCGGATCGACCGGTCTCGGGCTCGCCATCGTGCAGGCCGTCGCGGCCGCCCACGGGGGCGCGGTGACGGTGGACAGCGTCCCCGGAAGGACGGTGTTCACCCTGCACCTGCCCGCTCTTGCCCTCGAAACGTCCTGGCAACAGCACTCACAGGCACAGCACAGCACCAGCACATGGGTGCAACAGCGCGCTTGACGAGAGTCGTTTCCATGCGAAGCGAACCTTCTCCCGGCAACCTGCCGGCGCGGGAGCACCTCCCGGCCGCGGACGCGGGTACGCCTGTCCTGGATGTCGTGATCCCCGTCTACAACGAGGAGAAGGACCTCCAGCCATGCGTCCTCAGACTGCACGACCACCTCAGGCGCACGTTCCCGTACGCGTTCCGCATCACGGTGGCGGACAACGCGTCCACGGACAGCACCCCGCTCGTGGCGGCCGGGCTGGCGGCAAGGATCCCGGAGGTCAGGTCCTTCCGGCTGGAGCAGAAGGGCCGCGGCCGGGCGCTGCGGACCGTGTGGTCGGCGTCCGACGCGCCGGTCCTCGCGTACATGGACGTGGACCTGTCCACCGATCTGAACGCCCTGCTTCCGCTGGTCGCCCCGCTGATCTCCGGTCACTCGGACCTCGCGATCGGCTCGCGGCTGTCCCGCTCCTCGCGTGTGGTGCGGGGGGCCAAGAGGGAGTTCATCAGCCGCGCCTACAACCTGATCCTGCGCGGCTCGCTCCAGGCCCGCTTCTCGGACGCGCAGTGCGGCTTCAAGGCGATCCGCCGTGATGTCGCCCAGGTGCTGCTGCCGCTCATCGAGGACACCGGCTGGTTCTTCGACACCGAGATGCTGGTCCTGGCCGAGCGGGCCGGGCTGCGCATCCACGAGGTCCCGGTCGACTGGGTCGACGACCCGGACTCGACCGTCCACATCGTGAAGACCGCGACGGACGACCTGAAGGGCGTGTGGCGGGTGGGACGAGCCCTGGCCACCGGCTCGCTCTCGCTCGACCGGCTCGCCCGGCCCTTCGGGGACGACCCGCGCGACCGCGAACTGACCGACGTACCCAAGGGGCTGGCCCGCCAGCTCGTCGGCTTCTGCGTCGTGGGCGGCCTGTCCACCCTCTTCTACCTGCTGCTCTACAGCGTCTTCCGCTCCTTCTCCGGGGCGCAGGTCGCCAACGCGCTCGCGCTGCTCGTGTCGGCGGTCGCCAACACGGCGGCCAACCGGCGGCTCACCTTCGGCGTGCGCGGCCGGGGCGGCGCCGTCCGGCACCAGGCGCAGGGCCTGGTCGTCTTCGGCATCGGGCTCGCCCTGACCAGCGGATCGCTCGCCGCGCTCAACGCCGCGACGAGCGACCCCGGGCACTCCACCGAACTGGCGGTGCTCATCGCCGCCAACCTCGCGGCGACCGTCCTGCGCTTCCTGCTCTTCCGCGCCTGGGTCTTCCCCGACCGGCAGAGCGGGACGCCGTCCCCGGTGGTGGCCTCGCACCAGCCGTCCCCGCCGTTCCGCGCGCCGGGTGTACGGCAGGGCGCGGACGCCCATCCCCCGCTGCCCCAGCGTCCGACGGCGCCCTCCTCCCACCACGACACCGACAGGTTCCGCGCCGACGAGGCCGCGGAGCGCTCCTGGCGGGATTCGACCATGCAGTTGCAGGCAGTGCGCCCGCACGATCACGATCCGAGGAACGCGCGATGACGACACAGCCCGACACGAGCGCCGGTACCAGTGCCGGTACCGGTACGAGCACCGCGACGAACACCGGCACCGGTATCAGCGCCGGTACGAGCGCCGAGACCGCCACCGGTACCGGTGGCGCCGTCAGCACCTCCGGTCACGCCTGGGGGCCGTCCGCCTCGGCGCCGCCCCCGGAGCACGCCCCGCCGGCGGCCGGCCCCGAGTCCGGCGAGCCCCGGCAGCCCCTCTTCCGGCGGGTCTGGAGAGGCCGGCCCGAGGACCCCCGCTGGGCGCGTCCCGCCTTCCTCGGACTGCTGCTCGCCACCGCGGTGCTGTATCTGTACGGCCTGAGTGCCTCCGGATACGCCAACTCCTTCTACTCCGCGGCCGTGCAGGCAGGCAGCCAGAGCTGGAAGGCCCTCTTCTTCGGCTCGCTCGACTCGGCCAACGCGATCACCGTCGACAAGCCCCCGGCCTCGCTGTGGCCGATGGCCCTGTCGGTCCGGATCTTCGGTCTCAGCTCCTGGGCGATCCTCGTCCCCGAGGTGCTGATGGGCGTGGCCACGGTCGGCGTCCTGTACGCGGCCGTACGCCGCCGGTTCAGTGCCGCGGCGGGTCTGATCGCCGGCGCCGTGCTCGCGCTTACTCCGGTCGCCGCGCTGATGTTCCGGTTCAACAACCCGGACGCGCTGCTCGCGCTCCTCATGACCGTCACGGTCTACTGCGTGATCCGCGCACTGGAGGACGGCCGTACGAAGTGGCTCCTGTGGGCGGGCGCCGCGGTCGGCCTCGCCTTCCTCACCAAGACGCTCCAGGCGTTCCTGATCCTGCCGCCGCTGGCCGTGCTGTACGCGGTCTGCGCGCCGGTGCCGGTCCGCAAGCGGTTCACGCAGCTGGGCCTCTCGGCTGCCGCGATGGTTGTCGCCGGCGGCTGGTGGGTCGCGATCGTCGAACTGTGGCCCGCGTCCTCCCGCCCGTACATCGGCGGCTCGCAGAACAACTCCTTCCTTGAGCTGACCTTCGGCTACAACGGGCTCGGCCGTATCAACGGCGACGAGACCGGCAGCGTCGGCGGCGGCGGTGGAGGTGGCGGCGGCACCGGGCAGTGGGGCGAGACCGGCTGGGACCGCATGTTCAACTCCGAGATCGGCAGCCAGATCTCCTGGCTGCTCCCGGCTGCCCTGATCCTGCTGGTGGGCGGCCTCGTCCTGACCCGGAGGGCGAAGCGGACGGACCTGACCCGTGCCTCGTTCCTCGCCTGGGGCGGCGCGCTGCTGATGACCGCGCTGGTCTTCAGCTACATGGCCGGCATCTTTCACCAGTACTACACGGTGGCCCTGGCCCCCTACATCGCCGCCGTGGTCGGCATGGGCGCGACGGCGCTGTGGGCGGAGCGGGGAAGGGTGTGGGCGGCGCTCACCCTCGCCGGTTCGGTCACCGCGACCGCGGCCTGGGGCTACGTCCTTCTCAACCGCACCCCCGACTACCTGCCGTGGCTCAAGTGGCTGGTCCTCGTCGGCGGTCTGACCGCCGCGCTCGGTCTCGTCTTCGTGGCCCGGCTGGGCAGGCAACTCGCCCTCGCGGCCGCCGGACTGGGCTTCGTGGCGGCGGTCGCGGGTCCCACCGCGTACACGTTCTCCACGGTGAACACCGGGCACACCGGCTCCATCGTGACGGCCGGTCCGGCCGGGGCGAGCATGATGGGCGGCCGGGGCGGCGGCCCCGGTGGCGGCGGTGGCACGGGGGGCGGTTTCCCCGGCGGTGGCCAGAACCGGCAGAACGGCAACGGCGGCATGGCGAACGGGCAGCAGGGCATGCCCGGCGGCGGCACGGGTCAGCCCCCGACGGGCGGCACCGGTGGCCTTCCCGGCCAGAACCAGCAGGGCAACGGCGGTACCCAGGGCCGGAATCAGCAGGGCGGCCTGCCCGGCGGCGGCGGTACGGGCGAAGGCGGTATGGCCGGCGGCGGCGGTGCCGGAGGACTGCTGAACGGCGCGAGCGTCAGCTCCGAGGCCGGGGCGTTGCTGTCGAAGAACGCCGGGGACTACACATGGGCGGCAGCCGCGATCGGTTCCCAGAACTCCGCGAGCTACCAACTGGCCACCGGGAAGCCGGTGATGGCGATCGGCGGCTTCAACGGCACCGACCCGTCCCCGACCCTGGCCCAGTTCAAGAAGTACGTGACCGACGGCAAGATCCACTACTTCATCTCGGGCGGTGGCATGGGCGGCGGTACGGGCGGTGGCGGCAACTCCGGCACCACCTCCACCTCCTCGCAGATCAGCTCGTGGGTCACGGCCAACTACAAGAAGGTGACGGTGGGTTCGGCCACCTTCTACGACCTGACGCGGCCGACCGGCTCAAGCTGACCGGTTCCGCCAGGTGGGTTCCGGTGGGCCGGTTCTCCGGTGAACGGGCGGTGGTCCGGGGCGAGTTCGCTCCGGGCCACCGCCCGTTCCGGTGGCCCTTCCGACAGCCGTTCCCGTGGCTGTTTCCGGCGGTGGGCCGGCCGTGTCCGCGCGGGGCCCGCTTAGCATCGTCGAGGAGGGTGACCGGGGAGTCCGGCCCGGTCCGTGGTCGAGTTCCGAGGAAGGGGCGCCATGGTGGGGGCAGCGGACAGGGCGAAGCGGCTGGCCGGGCTCGACCGGGAGCGAGTCACCGCGGCCGCGGTGCGGTTGCTGGACGCGGAGGGGCCGGCCCGGTTCTCCATGCGGCGGCTGGCGGCCGAGCTGAACGTCACCGCGATGTCCGTGTACTGGTACGTCGACACCAAGGACGAGCTGCTGGAGCTCGCGCTCGACGCCGTGTTCGGTGAACTGGAGCTGCCGGACCCCGAGTCGGAGGCGGACTGGCGGGATCGGCTCCGGGGGCTGGCGACCGGGTACCGGGCGATGCTGGTGCGCCACCCGTGGGTGTCGGTGCTGATCGGGAACCTGGTGGATGTCGGGCCGTGTTCGGCGGCGTTCTCGGCGTGTGTGCGGCGGGTGGCCACGGACACCGGGATCCCGCCGTACGGGCAGGTGGGGGCGATGTCGGCGGTGTTCCAGTTCGTGTACGGGGCGCACTTCGCCGGTGCGGAGTCGGGGGAGCGGGATTCCGAGTTCGCGCTGGACCTGCTGATCGCGGGCATCGAGGCGATGGTGGCACGGCCCGGCTGAGACCGGTGGGTGGGTCGGGGCCGTGCCGGTGCATCAGCCCGTCGCCGTTGGGTGAGGCGTGACCGTCGGTGGCGAC
>NZ_JBHYXD010000099.1:0-32641 GCF_042751995.1 Streptomyces sp. NPDC059371
GGTCACGCCTACGACGAAGCAGTCGCTTTCCCACAGGCCTCAGCAGACCTCAAGGCAGCGGCGGCTTGACGCTTATCGGCGTGGGATGTCTTGTCGGCCAGGACCATGTCCGGCGTGATCCGGGGGCGGCCGATCCGTCTGGGCACCCGTAAGCGGTTCATGACCTCGGTGAACGCCGGAGCGTCGCCTGCCTGGCCGGGCGTGATGACGAAGGCCAGGGGCCGGCAGCGGCTGTCCGCGGCAAGGTGGATCTTGGTGGTCAGCCCGCCGCGGGACCGTCCGAGGGCATGGTCGGGCGGCTCACCGGCCAGGGCCCCTTTTGACGGGCCCCGGCGGCGTGCTGGTGGGCGCGGACGATGGTGGAGTCGACCGCAACGACCCAGTCGAGGTCGCCTTCGGCGTCGGCCTGGGCGAGCAGGGCGGTGAAGATCTTCTCCCAGGTGCCGTCGCAGGCCCACTTCCTCAGGCGGTTGTGGGCGCCCTTCCACGACCCGAAGCGCTCGGGCAGGTCCATCCAGGGCGTGCCCGTACGGTACTTGAACGCGATCGCGTCGATCACTTGCCGGTGATCACGCCACCGTCCACCCCGCCGGGGAGCCCGGTCCGGCAGCAACGGCTCGATGCGTGCCCACTGGGCGTCAGTCAACGACACACCAGACCAACGATCCGATGATCCGAAAGAAACGGCCTAGCTGTCTTCGCTGCTGTACTAGAACGGCTCAGGTAGTCCTCTGGGCTTCGCTTGGGCGATCGTGGGAGGCATCACTCCACAGACCCAGACGTTGGAGACGGCGCTGCCTGTACCGCTCTCCCAACGACGTCAATCCGAAAATGATGCCCAGAGCTGCGCCCAGGCCTCCCGCGATCAACACCTCACTCGGCGATTGACCATGCCCGAGTGAAGCCGCAGCACAAAGGGTCGCGATCGGCACGCCGGTGCATAGGCCGATACCGAGTGGATGACGAGCAGAGAAGCGCTGGGATCGAGTTGGGGGCTGCTCTCCGCCGAGCATCCGATCCACGGACCAGAAGGCCTGCTTGAGATTTTCTGGAAAGGTCGCCACAGCCCGGAGTCTAGAGCTGGCCCGAAGGCTCAACCAAGAGGGACGCCATCCAAGAGGTGAGGACGACGCCCTCTCCCACAGGGGCTTTGAGGCGGAGCCTCATCCTTATCAGGTCGACTCCGGAGGCTCGATCGCTCTCGTTTCCCCTGGCGGTCGCAGGATGAGGGGGCGTGAGAGTCCGGCGTCGACCGTTGAAGGCCGCGCTTGTTGGTGTCAGTCGCTGATGTCAGACGGTGAGGTGGCCTGACTCCGAAGAGCGATGCAGTACGGGCCATCGACTGGGTGCGACTGAGTAGCCAGCGCACACGCACAGAGGGCGTGCCATGCTCCCTCTCCGGAACCGAAGGGTCGATCATGAGTTCGCACGTTGCCGCGTTGCTCGGCTCGATGGCACTGCTTGTTGCCTGCGGGGCAGTCGCCACCCTTGGTTGGGGCTGGCTGCCACCGTGGTTGCGCAGCCGGATCGTCCGCCCGGCTCTCTTCGGTTGGGCGCAGCTCACCATGACCACCGCACTTGTCGCTCAATTGGTTGGCGGCTTGCTGATCACGACGCCGGACGTCCGCTTCATGGTGACGATGTCCGGAGCCATTGTGATGTTGCTTGCCACAGGGTTGATTGGGCTGGCTCAGCGTCAACCCTTCAGCCGTTGATCCGCTAGCTGGTGCACCGTATCGAGCGGGCGGCGGAGTCCTGGTGGGAGGCGTCAAGCGCCTCAGGGTGCGATCACTGGCCGAACGCCCTGACCCTCTCGATGCGAACTATGGGCACGGTGGTCTCTGAGGTCTGCCGGGCACGTCAGATAGTTGCCCAGGGCCGGTGATGGTCAGAACCGGGCGCGATGGTTGCGTACTTCGCTGCTGTGCAGCCACCTGCCTTGCTGGCCGACCGCCGATTTAGGAGCGAGGTTGGGCGATCAAGTGCGGGACCTGCATATTCGTATCGTGGGTAGAGCCTGGTGC
The DNA here is from genome assembly GCF_042751995.1 of Streptomyces sp. NPDC059371. Lineage (NCBI taxonomy): Bacteria > Bacillati > Actinomycetota > Actinomycetes > Kitasatosporales > Streptomycetaceae > Streptomyces > Streptomyces sp. NPDC059371. Next base: position 2,025 of record NZ_JBHYXD010000099.1, read on the forward strand.
CGCATCAAGCAACGTTGGCCCCGCCGTAACGCATAGTCCGGTTGCTGTGCCCGGCGGCGACGGACGGTCAGAATGATCACGTGGCTGAGCGTGTGCGGGTCCGGGAGATCGATGAAGACGAAGGGCAGGCGGTTGCTGCGTATCGTTCGCAGGGGCACCGGTTCGGTGGTGACGTGGCGGCGGGCCCAGATGGTGCTGCTGTCCGCGCGGGGCATGCCGGTGGCGAAGATCGCCGAGGTGGCGTTCACCAGTGCGGACCGGATCCGGGATGTGATCCACAACTTCAACGCCGACGGCTTCGAGGCCGTGTCGGCGTTCACACCTGCAGTCAGGCACCAGCCCTTCCAGCATCACGTTGCCTGGGCCTGGTCGGCCAGCCACCGCTTCACTTCATGCCAGGCGGCCCGCTCTTCCGCCTCGGTGCCCCACCACCAGGTGAAAGGCGAGTCGTCGGACGTCAGCTCCTCCCGCCACCGCTCAAGGCTGCCGGCCAGGTGACGGCGGGCGGCCAGTCCCGCTTCTGCCTATCGTTCTCGACTCGGGCCCGCACTCGCTGTGTCCCGGGGCTTGGCCCCGGCGCCGAAGGCGCAGAGGGGCCAAAGCCCAAGGGCCGGCCCGCGCTCGCGCGGGCACTTGACCCCCGGCGAAGATGCGGGTCCAGCGATACACGTTTCGTGGAGGGCAGATCAGCACGCCACACAACATCGACGAGGTCGATCCCGACGGAGCACGCTTCCGCCGGACGAACCACGACGATGTGGCCTTCGTCGGCCAGGTCAGCGAATACCTCGCCTGATCCAACGGATCACGTGGAGAGCCGGATGCTCGGCCCACGGGCATGTCCGGTTCGGCGGGCGGGGACGGGAAAACCGACGCCCGGAAGGGCGCACGGCGTCCCGTCCCTGACCCAACACATCCCCTTCGAACCCGAGGCAGCGAACCTGTTCATCCAGTTCATCTCGGGCCGCTACGAACGCGCCTCGGTGATCGTGACCAGCAACAAGCCCTTCGGGAAAGCGCACATGTTCCGACGAACCCGTGCCAGGCAGCGGCTGAACAGCACGGGTTCACATGGGAGAGGTAGATCATCGAGCTGGACGTATCCTTCGTGCCGTGACGGCGATATTCGTGTTGGACGGCACCCAGGTGAGGACGCTGGAAGACTTCTGGCGACTCATCGGCGAGGCGGTCAATGGCCCTGGAGGCTACTTCGGCAAGAACCTCGACGCCTTCGCTGACTGCCTCAGCGGCGGCTTCGGGCAGCCCGACGATGATGACTACGCTGTTGAATGGCGTGACCACCAGGCGTCTCGCGAGTCTCTGGGCTATCCGGAGACGGCTCGCCAGCTGGAGATCCGCCTCTCACGGTGCCATCCCACGAACCGCCCTGCTGTCAGCGCGGATCTGGCTGCGGCGCATACAGAGCACGGGCCGACCGTCTTCGACTGGCTGATCACGATCTTCGAGGATCGTGCCCCTGGCGTCCTGCGGCTTCAGTAATCATCAATGCCTGGTCTTCACCGCTCCGGCAAACGGCCCTCATCGACGTGGTCGGCGAGATAGATCATGGTGGCTTCGGGTTCCATGCCGAACGCGGCGGCGACGAGTTTGGAGTCCATGGTGTTGACCAGGTCGAGCAGTCGAGTGCAGCGGATCATTCGGGGCGGGAAGCCGCAGGCGTCGAGGATGCGGCTGACATAAGCGGTGGAGGCGGGTCCCCGGCCGGACTTCGTCTGGCGGGTGACCATGACGCGGGGATTGTCGGGCCGCTGGGCTTCGCGGTGAGCCAGACAGCGTTCCAGCACGGCCCATGACGCCGGGTCCAGGGGAACCGGATGCGGACGGTCTCCGAGCCGGGTAGTCCGGGCGTGAGGGTCGAGGTCAGCGGTCTTCAGCATCTTGACCTCGCGGCTCGATGCGCCGTGCAACAGCGCGAGCATGCCCAGCAGGGCCTCGTGCGGGTGGACGGCCGGACCGGTGGTCCAGCGGCGGAACAGGACGCGTTGCTGGTCGAGTGTCAGCGTCGCTCCGGTGAAGCCGCTCGGTCCCGGGAGGTCAGGCCGTGGGAGGGATCGACGAGCACGATCTTCCGTGAGCGCGCGAAACGGAAGAACTGCCCGAGTACGACCAGCCGACGTTTCCGGGCTTTGGGCGAGCCGGCGAGCAAGGCTTCGACGTCGTGGACATCGGTCAGCGCCCAGTCCTGCTTGCCGCGTTCGCCGACGAGGAAGCGGGGCGAGGCCACGCATGATGGCCAGTGCCTTCTTGATGGTTCCATCGCTGCGAGGTCGTGTTCCGGCACGGCGGGCTCTCTCTCGCGAGCGCATCATGAAGTCGGTGAATGCGTCCACCGTTGGCCTCAGGGGCTCGGGGACGGCATCGATGCGGCGCTGTCGGCGGCCGGCCGCGAGCCGTTCGGCCTGATCAGTGGCCTGGCCATGCCGTGACCGGTGAAGAAGGTTTCCCGTGCGCGGGCGAGGGAGCCCATCGAGCGTCCGGAACGACGGGAGCGTTCGAGCAGAGCCTGCGGGTGGTTGGGCTGCCCGTCCAGGAGAAGTCGTCCCAGGGAGGTGATCATGGTGCAGGCGCGGCTGACGCAGTACTTGGCGGCGGGATCAGCCGCGAAGTCCCGCAGCCAGTCCGGGGGTTCACCGAGTTCGGCGATCAGGCTCTCCGCTCGGACGAAGGGCCGGTCGGGGTGACGCTGCCAGCAGGATGAACACAGTCCCAGCCCGGCATGCCGTCGGACGCGGCCGCATTCGCGGCAGGGCTGGGGCGGCTGCTTGGTCTGGCGGGGACGCGAGCAGTGCCCGCACCAGCCGGTGTCCTCGCGCAGACAGCCGGGCCGATGGCACCGAGGACAGGGCGCCTTGGCGGCGTCGCTTTCAGCCGTGCGCGAGCAGTCCCGGCACAACGTCGCAGCCTTGTCTCTGACCGGGTGACCGCAGGTGGTGCACACGCGTGAGCGGGTGATGCACCAGCCGGTGTCCTTCTGGAGTACGCGCTGCTGGCCGCAGCGGGGCAAGCGGTCCTGGCCGCCGCTTCTTTCTGCCGGGCGGTGCAGCGACAGCAGTACTGTCGGTCGATGATTCCGACCGGAGCTCCGCAGCCGACGCAGTCGCTCTGTTTGACGCCCACGATGCCACCCGGGTCAGAGCGGCGGCATCGAACGGCCGCGGGCGGAGGAAGCCTTGGGCAGGTCAGCGACTGGCCGCGGTGGGGTGGCAGGGTGCTCGACGGGGGTGGTGTCGACCTCGAACAGGTCGTCGGGAGTGCATTCCAGTGCGGTGCACAACGCGATCAGGGTGGACATCTTCACCCAGGAGGGCTCCTACGATTGCCCACATCACGGAATCCGTGCAGGTCACCTGCCCCGGGAGGCCGTGGTCGGGGCTCTGACATCCCCGTTGCGACCGCTTTGCCCTTGGCTGAGTGAAGGAGAAGGACGGGCGGGAGGGCGGCGCGGACGCGGCCGGGGAACAGGCGTGCTTGCCGGGCGGAGCCGTGGGCTCGGGCCGCCCGGTCGGGACCCTCTCCGCGGCGACGCCGGCAGGACGCTCTTCTCGCGGTGTTCAGGGGGCCGCGGGTGGCTTCGTGGACGCTTTCGGTTCCGGGTGGGAGAGATGACGCCACGGCTGCGGCGGGGCCCGGTCGCGCGGCACCGTTCGGGTGCCGCGTGTGTGACCGGGCTCGCGCGACGGGGAGGGAGGGGAGTGCGGCGCGTAGTCCTGTGTCTGTCGGGTCAGACGGTCGGGACCGCGCTCACGGAGTCGTCCTGGACGTCGCGCCGGGACAGGGCGAGGTAGGCGACGAAGCCGACGATGGCGACGGTCCAGGACGCGGTGACCGGGCCGAGGCCGAGCCCGAGTCCGCCGCGCGCGTGGCCGAGCGCCATCCAGTCGGCGACCGACGCCCCGAGCGGGCGCGTGATGACGTACGCGGTCCAGAAGGCGGCGACCGCGTTCAGGGATCCCCAGCGGTGGGCGACGGCCGGGACCGCGATGGCGCCGGCGTACAGGACGGCAGAGCCCAGGTAGCCGAGGCCGGCCGTGGCCGAGAGGTCCCCGGCCGCCGTGCCGAGCGCGAAGGTGGCGAGCACGGTCGCCCAGTAGAAGACCTCGCGGCGGCGGGTGCGGACGCTGTGGATCGAGAGGGTGCGCTCACTCGCGTACCAGACGGCGAACACGGCGCCCAGCGCGACCAGGAACAGCGGCGTGGAGATCGTGTACGGAACGCCGAGACCGACATGGAGCACATCCGCGGCCATCGTGCCGAACACGCTGACCATGACGATCGCGGTCCAGTAGATCCAGGCCACGTAGCGCCGAACGGCGAACTGGAGCGCCAGCGAGGCCGCGAGAGCCAGCCCGCCGAGCCCCACGGCGGGCACGGGCCCGAGCCGCTGGGCCAGGAAGTCGGAGGCGGTCTCACCCATTCCGGTGGTCAGCACCTTGATCACCCAGAAGTACAGCGTGACTTCCGGGACCTTGCTCGCCAGGACGGCGGCGGGCGGGACGGCTGGGGCGTGGCGGGTGAGGTGCTCGGTGCTCATGCGCGGCACCATGACACGCCCGGACCCCCGCGCCACAGAGGGCTTTGCCATGGCTTGGACACCTCTGGGGGAGGACTTGCCGGGAGCCACGACGAGCCTGAGCACAACCTGAAAGGCGCGGCGGAATGCCTGGTCAGCCCCGTGATCCCGGTGATACGAAAGGGGGTCGCGGGGGGTGGACCGCGCTGCGGCGCGGCTCGTCCGTCACGCCTCCCCCACGAGCACGACCTCCAGGGTGCGCGGCCCGTGCACCCCCTCCACCCGGTCCAGTTCGATGTCGCTGGTGGCGGACGGGCCGGAGATCCAGGTCAACGGGCGTGCCGGGTCGAGGCGTTCCATGGCCTGGGGGACCGAGGCCACCACCTGGCCGGGCACCCGGACGACGCAGATGTGGTGGTCCGGGATCAGGGTGATCCGGCGGCGGCCCTGGTCCGGGCCGCCGTCGAGGACGATCGTGCCGGTCTCCGCGACGGCGAGGGCGCAACCGGTCACCACGCTCTCCACCTCGTCGAGTTCACCCGGCGTGCTCACGGCACGGTCGTGGACCCGGGAGGGATCGGCCGCAGACAGCCACGCGGGCGGGAGCCCGGGCGGCACGAGAACGTGCCGGGATCCGCGTGCGGCGAGCAACCGCCCGACGACGTGCGGCAGTTCGTCCTCGGTGGCGCGGTGCACGATCGCCCGGTAGTCCGCCAGGTTCTCCGCGAGCAGGTCCACGGTCTCCGCGGCACTCCGCGCACCGTGTTCCCGCAGATAACTCCGGCCGATCGCCCGCTCGTACCGGGCGTCTCTCCCAGGCCCTTCGGACGCGGGGGGAGTGTCGTCCCGGGGCACGTCCGCGAGGGCCCGCCGCACCCGGCCGAGGATCAGATCCCTGCTGCTCACTTCGTCATGTCCTTTCCGCCCCGCGTACGTTGCCACCACGCGCGGAACGACTCCGGCGGAACCGTGGGCAGTTCACGGGTCGCGCTCCACGCCCTGCCGGGGCCCGGCAGGGTCCGCGGATGGAAGCGCCGGGTCCCCGACGCCAGCCGCTGTCCGGTGCGCAGGGCGCCGGGACGGCTGAACGCCCAGCGCGCCGCGCGCATCGCCGCCCGCTCGGCGGCGTGTCCCCCGGCCGGCTTCAGTACGACCGTGTTGCCGTCCCGGGTCGCCCGCCCGCCCTGAGCGATCCTCTCCCGCAGATGGACGAGGACTTCGGGGATGTCGATCGCGACCGGACAGACCTCGTAGCAGGCGCCGCACAACGAGGAGGCGTACGGCAGGGAGGCGTCGATCTCGCTGGCGGTGCCCCGGAGTTGGGGGCTGAGGATCGCGCCGATCGGGCCCGGGTAGACCGAGCCGTAGGCGTGGCCGCCCGCCCGCTCGTACACCGGGCAGACGTTGAGACACGCCGAGCAGCGGATGCAGCGCAGCGCCTGGCGTCCGACCTCGTCGGCGAGCGTGTCCGTGCGGCCGTTGTCCAGCAGGACCAGATGGAACGTCCGGGGGCCGTCCCCGTCCGTGGTGCCCGTCCACATCGAGGTGTACGGGTTCATGCGCTCGGCCGTCGAGGAGCGCGGCAGGGTCTGCAGGAACACCTCCAGGTCCCGCCAGCTCGGGACGGTCTTCTCGATGCCGACGACCGAGATCAGGGTCTCGGGGAGCGTCAGACACATCCGCCCGTTGCCCTCGGACTCGACGACCACGAGCGTGCCGGTCTCGGCGACCATGAAGTTGGCGCCGGAGATGCCGACCTTGGCGCGCAGGAACTTCTCGCGCAGATGCAGGCGTGCCGCCTCGGCCAGTTCCGCGGGCGTGTCGGTGAGCCCCTCGGGCGCGGGCCGGCCCCAGGCGCCCATCTCGCGGGCGAAGATGTCACGGATCTCGCCGCGGTTGCGGTGGATGGCCGGGACGAGGATGTGCGATGGCCGGTCCTTGCCCAACTGCACGATGAGTTCGGCGAGATCGGTCTCGTACGCTCGGATGCCCGCGGCCTCCAGCGCCTCGTTGAGCCCGATCTCCTGCGTGGCCATCGACTTGACCTTGACGACCTCGCGCTCGCCGGTCGCCTTCACCAGGTCCGTGACGATCCGGTTGGCCTCCTCGGCGTCGGCGGCCCAGTGCACGACGCCACCGGCCGCGGTCACCGACTCCTCCAACCGCACGAGATGGCCGTCGAGATGACGGAGTGTGTGGTCCTTGATCCGCTTGCCCGCCTCGCGCAGCTCGGCCCAGTCGGAGACCTCGGCGACGGCCTTGGCCCGCTTGGCGCGGATGGTGTGGGTGGCATGGCGCAGATTGCCGCGCAGGGTGGCGTTGCCGACCGCCTCGCGCGCGGCCTTCGGGAAGGCCGGCATACCGACGAACGTTCCGCTCATGCCCTCGACTCCTCGGCCGTGCTCGCCAGGATCTCCGCGATGTGCACCGGCCGCATTCCCGTGCTGAGGCGGCCCATCGTGCCGCCGATGTGCATCAGACACGAGTTGTCCGCGGCGCACAGCACCTCGGCACCCGTCGACTCGGCGTTGCGCACCTTGTCGAAGCCCATCGCCGCGGAGACGTCGGAGTTCTTGAGGGCGAAGGTGCCGCCGAAGCCGCAGCACTCCTCGGCGCCGGGCAGCTCCCGCAGTTCCAGTCCTCCGACGGCCCGGAGCAGCCGGAGCGGCCGGTCGCCGAGTCCCAGACCGCGCAGCCCGTGGCAGGTGGGGTGATACGTCACGGTGTGCGGGTAGTACGCGCCGACGTCCGTCACCCCGAGGACGTCGACCAGGAACTCGGTGAGTTCGTACGTCTTCGGCACGACCGGTGCCAGCGTCCTGGCCAGGGTGTCCCCGCGCCCTTCCGCGCGGGCCCGTTCACCCATCCGCGGATACAGCTCCCGCACCATCGCCCCGCACGATCCGGACGGCGTCACGATGGCGTCGTACTCCGCGAACACCTCGGCGAAACGCCGGGCGAGCGGCTCGGCCTCATGGCGGTAGCCGGTGTTGTAGTGGGCCTGGCCGCAACAGGTCTGCCCCATCGGGAAATCGACGTCGACCCCCAGTCGGGTCAGCAGGTTCACCACGGCGCGGCCCGTGTCCGGATACAGCGTGTCGTTGACACAGGTCAGGAACAGGGCGACACGCATCGCGGCTCCTCGGGGTCGGTCATGGACGGTTGCAGGGTACGTCGCGGGTGTGCGCCGGGAAGGCGGCGCGCGGCCGCCGTCCGGGCGGCGCGTTCCACCGAACGCCCCACGGTGTGCGGCACTTCACGGCGTGCCGAGCCGCGCCTCGGCCGCGCGCCACGCCGCCGTGTCGCCCCGCGGCTCGTAGCGCCGGAGCGGCTGGGTGCGCGCCACCAGATCGCGCATCTCGGCACGGTCGCCGACCAGCCCGTGCGCCCGCGCCTGGACGAGGACGTTGCCGAGCGCGGCCGCCTCCGCCGGGCCCGCCACGACCGGCAGCCCGCAGGCGTCGGCGGTGAGCCGGCACAGCAGTTCGTTGCGGGCGCCGCCGCCGACGATGTGCACGACGTCGACCTCATGTCCGGTCAGGGACCGCGCCTCCTCGATGGCCCGGCGGTGCGCGAGCGCGAGGGAGTCGAGGACGCAGCGGGTGATCTCGGCGCGGGACTCCGGCACCGGCTGGCCCGAGGCCCGGCAGGCGTCCGCGATCCGCGACGGCATCCGGCCCGGCGCGAGGAACGCCGTGTCGCCCGCGTCCACGACGGACCGCAGCGGCGCCACCTCGGCGGCGGCCGCGAGGAGTTCTCCCAGAGCGGGGCCGCCCCACTCCCGTACGCACTCCTGGAGCAGCCACAGGCCCATGATGTTGCGCAGATGGCGGACCGTGCCGTCCAGCCCCAGTTCATTGGTGAAGTTGGCGGCCCTGCTCGCCTCGGTGAGGACGGGTGCGTCCAGTTCCAGCCCGGCCAGGGACCAGGTGCCGGTGCAGATGTAGGCGAACCGCTCCCCGGTCGCGGGGACGGCGGCCACCGCCGAGGCCGTGTCGTGCGAGCCGACCGTCGTCACCGGCACCGGGCCCCCCATCCCGGTCTCCTCCAGAACGCGCGGCAGCAGAGTTCCGGCCGGGTCGCCGGGACGGCGCAGTGGCGGGAACAGCCGCAGATCGACGCCGAGCCGTTCCGCGAGGCCGTACGACCAGTCGCGGGTCCTCGGATCGATCAACTGGGTTGTGGAGGCGTTGGTGAGTTCGGTGCCCATCTCGCCCGTGAGCCAGTACACGAGCAGGTCCGGGACGAGCAACAGATGCCGGGCAGCGGTGAGTTGGGCGGAGGAGCGGGCCGCCGTGAGCTGGTACAGGGTGTTGAAGGGCGCGTACTGCAGCCCGGTCGCCGCGTACAGTTCGGCGGCGGGCACGCTCGCCCACACCTTCTCCGCGACACCCTCGGTGCGGGCGTCGCGGTAGTGCACCGGGTTGCCGAGCAGTGCTCCGTCGGCGTCCAGCAGACCGTAGTCCACCGCCCAGCCGTCGACGCCGACGGAGTCGACCCGCCCGGCCGCGCGCAGCCCGTCGAGGACACCCGCGTACAGCCCGAGGACGTCCCAGCGCAGCCCCTCGGGGACACGGACCGGCCGGTTCGGGAAGCGGTGCGCCTCGGTCAGGCCGAGCGTGCCCGGACCGACACGGCCGACCATGACGCGCCCGCTGGACGCGCCGAGGTCGACGGCGGCGAACCTCTTGCGGGCCGTCATCGCAGGAAGGCGGCTGCGACGCCGGCGTCTACCGGGACGTGCAGTCCCGTGGTGTGCGTCAGGTCCCCGCCCGTCAGGGCGAACACGGCGGCCGCGACATGCTCCGGGAGCACCTCCCGCTTGAGGATGGTCCGCTGGGCGTAGAACTCGCCGAGCTTCTCCTCCTCTACGCCGTACGTCGCCGCCCGCTGCGCGCCCCAGCCGCCGGCGAAGATTCCGGACCCGCGCACGACACCGTCCGGATTGACACCGTTGACCCGGATGCCGTGCGCACCCAACTCGGCTGCCAGAAGCCGTACTTGATGGGCCTGGTCGGCCTTGGTCGCGGAGTAGGCGATGTTGTTCGGGCCCGCGAAGACCGCGTTCTTGGACGCGATGTAGACGACGTCGCCGCCCAGCTTCTGCGCGATCATGACCCGGGCCGCCTCGCGCGAGACGAGGAAGGAGCCGCGCGCCATGATGTCGTGCTGGAGGTCCCAGTCCTTCGCGGTGGTCTCCAGGAGCGGCTTGGAGATGGAGATGCCCGCGTTGTTGACCACCAGGTCGACCCCGCCGAAGGCCAGCACCGCGCTCTTGAAGGCCTCGGCGATCTGCTCCTCGGAGGTGACGTCCATGGCGACGGCCACGGCCTTGTCGGGGCCCCCGAGCCCGGCGGCGACCCGCTCGGCGCTCCCGGCGTCGAGGTCGGCGACCACCACGCACGCGCCCTCGGCCACCAGCCGTTCGGCGATCGCCCGGCCGATCCCGCTGCCCGCGCCCGTCACCAGGGCGACCCGGGTGGCGAGCGGCTTGGGCTTCGGCATCCTCTGGAGCTTCGCCTCCTCCAGGGCCCAGTACTCGATGCGGAACTTCTCCGACTCCTCGATCGGCGCGTACGTCGAGACGGCCTCGGCCCCGCGCATCACGTTGATCGCGTTGACGTAGAACTCGCCGGCCACCCGGGCCGTCTGCTTGTCCTTGCCGAAGGAGAACATGCCGACTCCGGGGACCAGCACGATCGCCGGGTCCGCTCCACGCATCGCGGGGGAGTCGGGCAGCGCGTGCCGCTCGTAGTAGGCGGTGTACTCCACGCGGTACTCGGCGTGCAGCTCCGCGAGCCGCGCGACCGCCTCGTCGAGGGAGGCGGCCGGTGGAAGGTCGAGCACGAGCGGCCTGACCTTGGTGCGCAGGAAGTGGTCCGGGCACGAGGTGCCGAGAGCCGCGAGGCGCCCGTGCTCGGCGCGGGAGAGGAAGTCGAGCACCTCCTCGGAGTCGGTGAAGTGGCCGACCTGCGGGCGGTCCTGGGAGGCGATGGCCCGGATGTGGGGGGCGAGCGCGGCGGCCCGCTCGCGGCGTTCCGGCGGGGCGAGCGCCTCGTACCCCTCGACGACGGGCCCGAACGGCTCCGCCTTCCCCCGGTCGGCGAGGAAGGCCTCGGCGGTGCGGATGACGTACAGCGAGTTGCGCTCGCACTCCTCGGCGGTGGCGCCCCACGCGGTGATGCCGTGGCCGCCCAGGACGCAGCCGACGGCCTCCGGGTTGGCCTCCTTGACCGCCGCGATGTCCAGCCCGAGCTGGAATCCGGGACGCCGCCAGGGAACCCACACCACGCGTTCGCCGAAGCACTCGGCGGTCAGCTTCTCCCCGTCGGCCGCGCAGGCCAGCGCGATCCCCGAGTCGGGGTGCAGATGGTCGACGTGCGGGGCGTCGACGAGCCCGTGCATCGCGGTGTCGATGGAGGGGGCGGCGCCGCCCTTGCCGTGCAGGCAGTAGTCGAACGCGGCGACCATCTCGTCCTCGCGCTCGACGCCCGGGTACACCGCGGTCATCGCGCGCAGCCGGTCGAGCCGCAGCACCGCGAGTCCGGCCTCCGTGAGGGTGCCGAGGTCTCCGCCGGACCCCTTCACCCACATCAGTTCCACGTCACCGCCGGTCACGGGGTCGGTGTCGGTGCCCTTCGCGGAGGTGTTGCCGCCCGCGTAGTTGGTGTTGCGGGGATCGCCACCGAGCCGGCGCGACCGCGCCAGCAGAGCATCGGCTTCGGGATGGGGTGCCATGTTCCAGGTCCTTAAGAAGAGTGTGTACGTGACTGGAGACGAACCCGAGCAGGAGCGCCCGTCAGGGGCGCGGGGAACCGCGCGACCGGCCACGACGAGACGCGCGCCCCGCGGCTCACGGGGCGGGGCAGACGCGACACGGGCTCGCGTGGAAGAGAGGGAGGAGAAGTGCCCCGTCAGGGGCGCGGGGAACTGCGCGACCGGCCACGACGATTCCCGCGGCCCGCGGACCACCGAGTGGGGCAGACGCGACACGCAGGGGTGGCGGGCCGGCGGAGCCAGCGGGGCCGACCGGCCCGAGCCCCGCCCCGCCCCGCCGAGGACCCCGCCCCAGGGAAACGCCCCCCGCGCAAGGGCTAGGCCCCCCACCCGGCCTGGGTCCCCCCGACCCGCTCCGCCGCGATCCGCTCCGCGTAACCGGACCGGTGATACGCGGCCACAGGGTCGGGGTCCAGCCCCAGCTCGGTGCGGACCTCCGCGAGCAGCGGCCGTACGTCCGTGTTGTAGGCGTCCATGAGCACCGCGTTCGCCGCCAGTACATCCCCGCTCCGCTGCGCCTCGGCGAGCGCGGCGCCGTCGACGAGGAGCGCCTTGGCCGTGGCCTCCTGCACGTTCATCACGGACCGGATGATCGCCGGGATCTTCGCCTCGATGTTGTGGCACTGGTCGAGCATGAAGGCGACGTCCGGGGTGAAGCCGCCGCCGCGGATCACCTCGTACATGATCCGGAAGAGCTGGAAGGGGTCGGCCGCGCCGACCATCAGGTCGTCGTCGGCGTAGAAGCGGGAGTTGAAGTCGAAGGCGCCGAGCTTGTTCTCGCGCAGCAGCGTGGCGACGATGAACTCGATGTTGGTGCCGGGGGCGTGGTGCCCGGTGTCGACCACGACCTGCGCCTTGGGGCCGAGCTTGAGGCAGTGCGCGTACGCCGTGCCCCAGTCGGGGACGTCCGTCGCGTAGAAGGCCGGCTCGAAGAACTTGTACTCGAGGAGCATCCGCTGGTCGTCGCCGAGCCGGGCGTAGACCTGCGCCAGGGCCTCGGCCAGGCGGTCCTGGCGTGCGCGGAGGTCGTCCTGGCCCGGGTAGTTCGTCCCGTCGGCGAACCACAGCTTCAGGTCCCGCGAACCCGTCGCGTCCATGATGTCGACGCATTCGAGCAGGTGGCCGACGGCCTTGCGGCGTACCGCGGCGTCGGGGTGGCAGACGGAGCCGAGCCGGTAGTCGTCGTCCTGGAAGGTGTTGGAGTTGATCGCGCCCAGTTTCAGACCGCGCTCCTCGGCGCGCTTCGCCAGCGCCGCGTAGTCGTCGGTCCTGTCCCAGGGGATGTGCAGCGCGACGGTCGGGGCCGCGCCGGTGAACTCGTGGACCGTGGCCGCGTCGTCCAGCTTCTCCCACGGCGTCCGGGGCACACCCGGTTGCGCGAACACCTTGAATCTGGTTCCCGAGTTCCCGTACGCCCACGACGGCGTCTCGACGGCCTGGGTCTTGAGCGCGGCCTTCACCGCGGCGAACTCGGTCACTTCGGGGCTCCTACGACTTCGGATGCGACAGTTTCATGGAAAGGGCTGCTCTGAAACGATTCAGCAGCGAAGTTATGAGCCCCCCGAAGGGCTGTCAACCCCTCCGGCGCGGACCGATCACCGTGATCCTCTTGTGACACCGGACCGTCGAAGAATTTCGACACGAACCCATTGACGCGACCTGGGTGGCATGCCTAACGTCCCGGCAACCCAATTGAAACCTTTCACGACGCTGTGGGCCGCCCCGCCGGCGTCGTCGAGGAGCCCCTCATGACCCACCCGTCCGACACGGGACCGGCCCCGGTGCTGGCACTGAAGGACCTCTCGAAGTCCTTCGGCGCCGTACGCGCCCTGCGGGACGTGTCCCTGGAACTGTTCGCCGGCGAGGTGCACGCGCTCGCCGGAGAGAACGGCGCGGGCAAGTCGACCCTCATCAAGACGCTCGCCGGCGTGCACCGACCGGACGCCGGCCAGGTGCTGCTGGACGGCGAACCCACCGTCTTCCACGGCCCCGCCGACGCCCGCGACGCGGGCATCGCGGTGATCTACCAGGAGCCGACGCTCTTTCCCGACCTCTCCATCGCCGAGAACATCTTCATGGGCCGTCAGCCCCGCCGGGCGTTCGGCCGCATCGACCACAAGGCGACCCACGCGGCGACCGCCGCCCTCATGAAGCGTCTCGGCGTCGAGCTCGACCCCGAACGTCCGGCGCGCGGACTGTCCATCGCCGACCAGCAGATCGTCGAGATCGCCAAGGCCCTCTCCTTCGACGCCCGAGTCCTGATCATGGACGAGCCGACCGCCGCACTGACCGGCAGCGAGGTGGCCCGGCTGTTCGGCGTCGTCCGGGCGCTGCGCGAGCAGGGCTCCGCGGTGCTGTTCATCTCGCACCGGCTGGAGGAGATCTTCCGGATCTGCGGGCGCGTCACGACCCTGCGCGACGGGGCCCTGATCTCCAGCGAGCCGCTGGAGGGCATGACGGAGGACGACCTCGTACGCCGGATGGTCGGCCGCGATCTCGACGAGCTCTACCCCAAACAGGACGTCGAGGCGGGCGAAGTCGCCCTCAGTGTGCGGCGGCTGACCCGGGAAGGCGTCTTCACCGATGTCTCCTTCGACGTGCGGCGCGGCGAGATCGTCGGACTCGCCGGGCTCGTCGGCGCCGGCCGCACGGAGGTCGCGCGGTCGGTGTTCGGCGTGGACCGCTGGGACGCCGGAGAGGTGGAGGTCGACGGCCGCGCGCTGACCAACGGCGCCCCCTCCGTCGCCATGGCGGCCGGACTCGCCCTCGTCCCCGAGGACCGGCGCGCCCAGGGCCTGGTGATGGACATGTCCATCGAGCGCAACATCGGCCTGACCGGGCTGCGTACGACGGTCAGGGCGGGCCTCATGGACCGCGGGGCCGAGCGCAGCCGGTCCCTCGACTGGGCGGTCAGGCTCCAGGTGAAGTTCGCCCGGATCGCGGACACCGTCGCCACGCTCTCCGGCGGCAACCAGCAGAAGGTCGTCCTCGCCAAATGGCTGGCCACCGGCCCCAGGGTGCTGATCGTCGACGAGCCGACCCGCGGCATCGACGTCGGCACCAAGGCCGAAGTGCACCGACTGCTCAGCGAGTTGGCCGCCGACGGGGTGGCCGTCCTGATGATCTCCTCCGATCTGCCCGAGATCCTCGGCATGGCCGACCGCGTGCTCGTGATGCACGAGGGCCGGCTCACCGCCGAGATCCCACGCTCCGAAGCCACCGAGGAATCCGTGATGGCCGCCGCCACCGGGAGGGCCGCCGCATGACAGCCGTCGAGAGGGCCGCCCGTATGACAGTCATCGAGAGGGCCGCCCGCATGAGCCCGATCATCCCCCGGAGGGCCGCCGCATGACGGTCACCGCGCCCACCCCCGCCCCCGCCACCGAGGTGCCCAGGTCCAGCGGCGCCCGCCTGGTGGACCGCGTCTTCAAGATGCGTGAACTCGCCATCCTGGCCGTCTTCCTGGTGATGATCGCCGTCACCCAGCTCGGCAACAGCGAGTTCCTGTCCGAGCAGGGCATCAAGGACCTGCTGCTGAACGCGACGATCCTCGTCCTGGTCGCCACCGGCCAGTCCCTCGTCGTCATCACCCGCAACGTCGACCTGTCGGTCGGCTCGACCCTCGGCATCAGCGCCTTCGCGGCCGGCACCTACCTCCAGGGCGGAGGCAACCCCGTCGTCGCGGTCCTCCTCGCGGTGCTGCTCGGCGTCGCCTGCGGACTGGTCAACGGCGCCCTCGTCAGCCTCGGCCAGGTGCCCGCCCTCGTCGTCACCCTCGGCACCCTCTACATCATCCGCGGTGTCGACTCCATCTGGGTCGGCTCCCGTCAGATCACCGCGGCCGATCTCCCCGGCGGCTTCGTCGACTTCGGCTCCGGCGGCCTCTCGGCGGTCCCGTATCTCGCGCTGATCGCCCTGGCCGTCCTGGTGGTGGCCGCGTACTACCTGAAGCACTTCGGCAGCGGCCGCGAGCTCTACGCGCTCGGCTCCAACCCGGAGGCCGCGCGGCTCGCCGGCATCCCGGTCCGCAAACGCATCCTCACCGCGTACGTCGTCTGCGGCGGCCTCGCCGGACTCGCGGGCGCCCTCTATCTCGCCCGGTTCGGCAACGTCGACTCCGGCACCGGCAACGGCTACGAACTCACCGTCGTCAGCGCGGTCGTGGTCGGCGGCGTCGTCTTCACCGGCGGCTCCGGCAGCGTCTACGGAGCCGCGCTCGGCGCCCTGCTGCTCACCTCGGTCAACAGCGTCCTGCCCGCCCTCGGTGTCAGCTCCGTCTGGGTGCTCGCCATCAACGGCGTCCTGCTCATCCTCGCCATCGCGGTCGACCGGATCGTCGCGCTGCGCGTGGCCTCCGCACTGAAGAAGAGGAACGCCCGCCATGGCTGACTCCGCTCTCGCGCGTGCCGTCCGCTGGGACACGGTCGTCGGCGCCCTCCTCATCGTCCTGCTGCTCTTCTCCTTCTCCCTCGTGGACGGCTTCGGCAACGCGCTCAACCTGTCGTTCCTGATCGGCAACACCCTGCCGATCGCGCTGATCGCCCTGCCCATGACCCTGCTCGTGGTGGCCGGCGAGATCGACCTGTCCGTCGCCTCCACGGCCGGACTCTCCGGATCGGTGATGGGCGCCCTGTGGAACCAGGGCATGGCGATCGAGACGATCATCCCGCTCTGCCTGGTGCTCGGCGTGGTGTGCGGGCTCGTCAACGGCCTGCTGGTGACCCGGCTCGGACTGCCCTCGCTCGCCGTCACCATCGGCACCCTCGCCGCCTACCGCGGCATCGCGCAGATCGTGCTCGGCTCCGACGCCGTCACCGACTTCCCCGTCCAGTACCAGGACTTCGCGGCCGGCCGCATCGGGGACACGTTCGTCCCGCAGGCACTCCCCCTGTTCCTGGTGCTGCTCGCCGTCGCCGTCGTCGTGCTGCACGCCACCCCCTTCGGGCGCTCCGCGTTCGCCATCGGCGCCAACGAGGAGGCCGCCCGGTTCGCCGGCATCCGGGTCAAGCGGCAGAAGCTGCTCCTGTTCGTCGCGACCGGCCTCATGGCCTCGCTGACCGGGGTGTTCTGGGCCCTGCACTACGCCAGCGCCCGCTACGACAACGCCACCGGGCTCGAACTGTCCGTCGTGGCCGCCGTTCTGCTCGGCGGTATCGATTTCGACGGCGGCAAGGGCACGCTCGGCGGCGCGATCGCGGGCGTCTTCCTGCTCGGCTCGCTCCAGAACGTGATGAGCCTCCTCAACGTCTCCGCGCAGTCGCAGATCGTCGTCACCGGCGTCCTGCTCGTCGTCTCCGTGCTCGGCCCCCGGGTCGGGCGCCAGATCTCCGTGGCGAGGGCGGGCCGCAGAGCCGCCGCCCCGACTCCGGTCCCGTAACCCCGTTCCGCTCAGCTCGTTCTCGTCACCCCGTTCCGCTCAGCCTCGTACTCGTCACCTCGGTCCCCTCACCGTCGCAAAGGAACCCTCAGCCATGCGCAAGTCATCGATCCGCCGTACCTGTGCGGCGCTCGCCGCCGTCACCTCCCTCGCCCTGGTCGTCACCGCCTGCGGCGGCACCACCAAGAACGACGTCAAGGACTCGGGCGGTTCCAACGCCGCCGCCGGCGGCAAGGCCGACCCGAACGCGGCCACCAAGAAGGGGCTCACCGTCGGCTTCCTGCCCAAGGCGGTCAACAACCCGTACTTCACCTCCGCGGATAAGGGCGGGGAGAAGGCGCTGACCGAACTGGGCTCGAAGTACAAGGAGGTCGGCACCAACAGCGCCACCGACACCAGCGGTCAGGTGAGCTACGTCAACACCCTCACCCAGCAGCAGGTCGACGCGATGGCCGTGTCCGCGCAGGACCCCGGCGCCCTGTGCACCGCGCTCAAGCAGGCCATGACGAACAAGATCAAGGTCGTCACCTACGACTCCGACACCAAGGCCGACTGCCGCAACGCCTTCGTCTCGCAGGCGAGCGCCGAGGACCTCGGCCGCACCGAGGTGCAACTGCTCGCCGAACAGATCGACTACAAGGGCGAGATCGCGATCCTGTCCGCCGGGCAGACCGCCACGAACCAGAACACCTGGATCGACTACATGAAGGAGGAGCTGAAGGACCCCAAGTACAAGGACGTCAAGCTGGTCAAGGTCGCCTACGGCAACGACGAGGCCCAGCAGTCCTTCCAGCAGACGCAGGGGCTGCTCCAGGAACACCCGAACCTGAAGGGGATCATCTCCCCGACCACGGTGGGCATCAAGGCGGCCGCCCAGTACCTGTCCGGCTCCAAGTACAAGGGCAAGGTCAAGCTGACCGGCCTCGGCACCCCCAACGACATGCGCAAGTACGTCAAGAACGGCACCGTCGAGGGCTTCGAGCTGTGGGACCCGGCCAAGCTCGGCGAGCTGGCCGCGCGTACCGCCGTGGCGCTCGCCTCGGGGCAGATCGCCGGCAAGGAGGGTGAGACCTTCAAGGCCGGCGCCATGGGGTCCTTCACCATCGGCAAGGACGGCGTGATCAGCCTCGGCAAGCCGACCGTGTTCGACGCGAAGAACATCGACCAGTTCGACTTCTGACGGTGTGCCGGGCCGGTGCCCCCACCGTCGCGCCGGCCCGACTCCCAGCCCCAGGAGGGTCATCGATGCAGCGCGTGTGCTTTCTGCTGAAGGTCCGTGCGGACCGCCTCGACGAGTACCGCGAGCGGCACGCCGCCGTGTGGCCCGAGATGCTCGACGCGCTCTCGGCCACCGGCTGGCACAACTACTCGCTCTTCCTGCGCGAGGACGGTCTGCTGGTCGGCTATCTGGAGACCGAGGACTTCGCGGCCGCGCGGGCCGCCATGGAGGCCACCGATGTCAACGCCCGCTGGCAGAAGGAGATGGCGCCGTTCTTCACCGCGCTGGACGGCGCCGGACCCGACGAGGCCATGACGCCCCTCAGCGAGGTGTTCCACCTCACCTGACGCGCACCGCCCGGCCGACTCCATTGCCCCGTCCCGCCCGTCCCGCCCGTCCCGCCCGTCCCGCCCGTCCCGCCTCGCGCGTGACCGGCCGAACGTGCCGTCCGTGTCGTCCGCGCCGCCCCGCGTGCCCCGTACCGCCCCACCGTCCGTCCGCCCGCAGCCCGATCGAGGAGCCCGTACATGAGACGACGCACCGTACTGACGACGGCCCTGCTGGGCGCCGTGGCAGGCCCCGCCCTCACGGCGGGGACGGCCCGGGCGGCCGCCCCCGGCCCCTCCGTGACGCGGACCGGAACCACCCGACTCGACGCCCGGGCCCTCTACTTCGTCTCCTACGACGGGCTGGTCAACAACAATTCGTTCCAGAAGAACGGCCTGTTGACCTACCAGGGCCACCAGTACGCGGCCTGGTACACCGCTGACCGCGGCGCGGTCGTCGCCCGCCGCGTCCTGGGCGCCTCCGCCTGGTCCACGATCACGCTCGGCCACAAGCTCAAGAGCGACGACTCCCACAACGTGATCTCCATGGGGGTCTCCAGGACCGACGGCCGGCTGCACCTGACCATGGACGCGCACAGCGACGGCTTCTTCTACGTCAAGTCGGTGGCCGGGCTGCTCGACCGTCCCGCGTCGACGGCTTGGACGGCGGCCGTCCTCGGGGCCGTCCAGACCTCCCTGGACGGCCTGGCGCTCACGACGCAGTTCACCTATCCGCAGTTCGTCGCCACACCGGAGGGCCGCCTCCAGCTCTCGTACCGCGTCGGCGTCTCGGGGAACGGGCGCAACGCCCTCGCGGAGTACGACGGTTCGTCCTGGACCGCGCTCGGCGAGTGGTCCGCCTCCACCGGGACCTACACCAGCGCGCACGGATCGAGCACCGCCCGCAACATGTACCTGCACGGGATCGACTACGACGTGAACGGGCGGCTGCACTCCTTCTTCACCTGGCGCGAGCAGAACGCCGCCGTGATGTGCAGCGCCGGCGGCATCACCAACCACGACACCGGCTACGTCTACTCCACCGACCGGGGCCGGAGCTGGCGCAACGACGCGGGCACCGTCGTCGGCACGACCGGAACCCCGGGCACCGTCGCCGTCACCGACGCCGGACTCGTCGTCGACTCCCTCGACCCCGACCACTCCCTGATGAACCAGGAGAGCCAGGCCACCGACTCGACGGGACTGCCGCACGCGATCATCAGCTATGTGCCCGGACGCTTCGGACAGTGCACCACCGGCTACGTGAAGGACCGTACGGCGAACGGCCGGGCCTTCCACCTCCGCAAGGGCTCCTCGGGCGGCTGGACCAAGACCGAGATCCCTCTCGCCCTGAACTCCAGCCAGCGCACCAAGCTGGTCCTGGACCGGTACGACAACGCCTACGCGATCCTGCCGTACGGGAGGATCGCGGGCGCCTCGAAGTCCTCCGGGCACACCGACTGGACACTCCTGTTCGACGGCGGCGGCCTGAACGCCTTCGGCGAGGTCGTCATCGACGAGACACGCGTCCCACAGGACGGGACGCTGTCCGTGATGTACCAGGAGAAGTCCAGTGGCACCACGCCGTCGGCCCTGCACGTCATCGATTTCCGCCTGCCCTCCTGACCCCCGCCTCCGGCCCTCTCGCGGATAATGTGAGGGCCTGCCCGCCGCTACTCGCTCTACTCGTGGAGGTTTCCGCCCGATGGTCCAGTCGGTGGGTATCAAGGACGTCGCCCGTGCCGCCGGAGTCTCCGTCGGCACGGTCTCGAACGTGATCAACCGCCCCGACTCGGTGGCATCCGAGACGAGGGCCCGCGTCCTGTCCGCCATCGACCGCCTCGGCTACGTGCGCAGCGAGTCGGCACGCCAGCTCCGGGCCGGACGCAGCCGGATCATGGGGCTCCTCGTCCTCGACATGGGCAACCCGTTCTTCGTGGACGTCGCCCGCGGCGCCGAGCGCGCCGCGCGCGAGGCCGGACTCGGGGTGATGGTCTGCAACAGCGCCCAGTCCCCGAGCGAGGAGGCCGACTATCTGTCGCTCTTCGCCGAACAGCGGGTGCGCGGGGTGCTGCTGACACCGTCCGACGCGAGCGGGCGCAACATCGAGGCGTTCCGCCGCAACGGCATCCCCTTCGTGCTGGTCGACCGGGTCGCCGAGGGCACCACCGAGTGCTCGGTCTCCGTCGACGACGTGGCGGGCGGCGCGCTGGCCGTCCGGCACCTCGTGGACGCCGGACACCGCTCGATCGCGTACGTCAGCGGACCACCCGGGCTCAGCCAGGTGAGGGACCGCCGTACGGGCGCCCTGAACGCCCTGCGCGAGGCCGGCCTCGGCCCGGAGAACCTGCGCGAGCTGCCCACCGAGCGCCTCGACGTGGCAGCCGGGCGCGACGCCGGCGCCCGGCTCCTCGGCCTCGCCGAACGGCCCACCGCCGTCTTCTGCGCCAACGACCTGCTCGCCCTCGGCCTCCTGCAGGCCATGTACGCGGCCGGCGTCGGCGTGCCCGACGACCTCGCGATCGTCGGCTACGACGACATCGAGTTCGCGGCCGCCGCGGCCGTCCCGCTCACCTCCGTGCGCCAGCCGGCCGTGACCATGGGAGCCCTCGCGGCCGAGCTGCTCCTGGAGGAGATCGACGCGGAGACCGCGCCCACGCCGCACGAACACCGCCGTGTCGTGCTCCAGCCGGAACTGGTCGTGCGCCGCTCCAGCCTGGCAGCGCGCTGACCAGCGGTTCAGTTCCCCGTCACCGGCCCGCTGAGTCACTGTTCAGTTCGTCTTCCCGCTCCCCGGCCCGCGGAGCCCGGGTGACATGTGCTGAACTGGGACGCAGCCTGGAATCCGTACGACTCGGGAGACCTGTTGACCGTCAGCTACCGCCAGCCCGGTGTCGTCCTCACCGACCACCGCTTCACCGTGCCGCTCGACCACGACCGACCGGCGGGCGAGACCATCGAACTGTTCGCCCGCGAGGTCGTCGCGAGCGACAAGGCGCACCAGAACCTGCCGTGGATGGTCTACCTCCAGGGCGGCCCCGGCTTCGGGGCGAATCGTTTCGTCGGCCGTCAGTCCTGGCTCGACCGGGCCCTGAAGGACTTCCGTGTCCTGCTCCTCGACCAGCGCGGCACCGGACACTCCACGCCCGCCAACCGGCAGACGCTCCCGCTGCGCGGCGGCGCCCGCGAGCAGGCCGACTACCTCGCGCTCTTCCGCGCCGACTCCATCGTCCGCGACTGCGAGGCCATCCGGCCCGCACTCACCGACGGAGCGCCCTGGACGGTCCTCGGCCAGAGCTTCGGCGGCTTCTGCACCGTGCACTACCTCTCCAGCGCCCCCGAGGGGCTGAGCGCCGCCGTCGTCACCGGCGGTCTGCCCTCCCTCGACGGGCACGCGGACGACGTGTACCGCGCCGCCTACCCGCGCATCGAGCGCAAGGTCGCCGCGCACTACGCCCGCTACCCGCAGGACGTCGAGCGCGCCCGCCGGATCGCGGAGTACCTGCTCCAGCACGAGCCGGTGCTCAGCGGCGGCTACCGCCTGACCGCCGAGGCCTTCCAGTCGCTCGGCATCCTCCTCGGCGGCAGCGACGGCACCCACCGTCTGCACTACCTGCTGGAGGACGCCTTCGTCCGCACCCCGCAGGGCCACGCCCTCTCCGACGCCTTCCAGGAGGAGGTCCAGGCGCTTCTGTCGTACGCGGGCCACCCCCTGTACGCGCTCGTCCACGAGGTCATCTACGCCCAGGGCGGCCGACCCACCGCCTGGTCCGCCGAGCGGGTGCGCGCCGAGTTCCCGCAGTTCGACGCGGCCAAGGCGCTCGCGGACGACGGGCCGCTGCTGTTCACCGGCGAGTCCGTGCACCCGTGGATGTTCGAGACCGACCCGGCGCTGCGCCCGCTGCGCGACACCGCCGAGGAACTGGCCGCCCGCACCGACTGGGCGCCGCTGTACGACCCGGCGCGGCTCGCCGTGAACGAGGTACCGGTCGCGGCGGCGGTCTACCACGACGACATGTACGTCGACGCCGGCCACTCCCTGGCCACCGCCCGTGCCGTCCGGGGCCTGCGCACCTGGGTGACCGACGAGTTCGAGCACGACGGGGTACGGGCCGGCGGGCCGCGCGTGCTCGACCGGCTGCTGGCGCTCACGCGCGACGACGTCTGAGACACCGGGCCTCCTCTAGGATTCTGACGGACTGTCAGAATCCTGAGGGGGTACGGATGATCGACACCACCCGCACGGACATCCCGGAGGACGAACGGCGCCTCCGCCTCGACGTCGAGGACGGTCTCGGCGTCCTCACCCTGTGCCGGCCCGCGAAGCTCAACGCGTGGAGCTGGGAGTCCACCCGCCAACTCGGCCTGGTGGCCGACCGGATCCGCTTCGACCCGTCGGTCCGGGCGGTGCTGCTGCGGGCCGAGGGGCGGGCCTTCTGCGCGGGGATCGACGTGAGCGCCCCGGGCGGCGCGATCACCGGCCGCTCGGGTGCCGAACGCGCCCGCGCCTACTACGAGGGCATCCGCTGGGCCCACGAGCGCTTCGCGGCCTTCGCGCGGCTGCCGCAGCCCGTCGTCGCGGCCGTCCAGGGCTACTGCCTCGGGTTCGGCTTCGAGCTCGCGCTGATGGCGGACATCAGGATCGCTTCCCGCGACGCCGTGTTCGCCCTGCCCGAGGCCCAGTTGGGGCTCGCCGTCGACGCCGGCGGGGACCTGCGGATCGCCCGCGAGGCAGGCGCCGGGTGGGCGAAGTACCTCGCGCTGACCGGGAGACGACTGGACGCGGCGACGGCCGAACGCCTGCACCTCGTCCAACTCGTGGCGGAGGAAGCCGCATTGGACGAAACGGCCCGAGCCGTCGCCGCCGAGATCGCGGCGAACGCGCCGCTCGCCGTCCAGGCCGTCAAGCACGACATCGACGCGTACGCCGAAGCCCCGCTGACCGCCGCTCTCGACCGGACCGCCCTGTCGGCCGCGCTCACCCTCACCTCCGACGACGCGGCGGAGGGATACACCGCCAGGGGCGCCCGCCACGCGCCCCGCTTCGAGGGAAAGTGACCCACGTGTTTTGATCGGTCACTGTTGTGTACGACGAGACAGGCAGGGGGGAACCGATGCACGGCAGTGAACTGCTCGCGGACAGGTTCGAGGAGCACCGGGGCCGGCTGCGGGCCGTGGCCTACCGGATGCTGGGATCGCTGAGCGAGGCGGACGACGCCGTCCAGGAGACGTGGCTGAAGCTCGGCCGCACCGACCCGGACGAGATCAGGAACCTGGCCGGCTGGCTGACCACCGTGACCGGCCGGGTGTGCCTGGACATGCTGCGCTCCCGCACCGCGCGCCGCGAGGACCCGCTGGAGCCCTCCGGCACCTTCGTGCCCGACCCCGTCGTCAGCCCCCTGGACCGGATCGACCCCGAACAGGAGGTGCTGCTGGCCGACTCGGTCGGGCTCGCCCTCCTCGTCGTCCTGGAGACCCTGGAGCCCGCCGAACGGCTCGCCTTCGTGCTGCACGACATGTTCGCGGTGCCCTTCGACGACATCGCGCCCATCGTGGGCCGCAACGCCGCCGCCACCCGACAGCTCGCCAGCCGGGCACGCCGTCGCGTCAAGGGAGCCGCCCCCGAGCCCGAGCGGGACGCCGTACGGCAGCGCGAGGTCCTCGACGCGTTCCTCGCGGCGTCACGCGGCGGCGACTTCGAGGCACTCGTCGCCGTCCTCGACCCCGATGTCGTGCTGCGCGCCGACGCGGGCGCTCTGGTCGGCGGCGTGACCGTGTCCAAGCTGGTGCGCGGCGCCGAGGCGGTGGCCCGCCAGGCCCTCGCCTTCCGCCGGTTCGCGGCGAGTTCACGGCTCGTCCGCGTCAACGGGGAGGCGGGCGTCGTCGCGATCGTCGACGGCCGGCCGCAGTCGGTCATGGGCGTCACCGTCGCCGACGGCAGGATCGTCGCGATGCACATCCTGGCCGACCCCGCCCGGCTCGCCCGGCTCGACCTGGCGGGGGAGAAGCCGGGGGAGTGAGGGCGCGCGCGTGACCGTCAGCCGGTGAAGGGACCACGCCCCAGTTGGTCCCGCACCGGCGTGACCGGCGGGGCGACCATGTCCCTCCGCTGCCAGTTGGCGCCGTCGACCACCAGGGTGTGACCGGTGATGAAACGGGCGTAGGGGGACGCCAGGAAGGTGGCGGCCCAGCCGAGCTCACGGGGTACGCCGACGCGCAGAGCCGGCTGCCGCCGGCCGAGCGCGTCGGCGTCCCCGGCCCGTCCGTCCCCGGCCCGTCCGTCCCCGGCCCGTCCGTCCCCGGCCCGTCCGTCCCCGGCCCGTCCGTCCCCGGCCCGTCCGTCCCCGGCGTCCTGGCCGTCCCTGCCGTCCCGCGTGTCTTCGCCGCCCGGTGCGTTCCCGGGGTGCCGGTCATCGCGGTCGTCCTTCTCATCCCGCCCGGCCCCGGTGCGCCGGGTGCCCTGGCCGGGCCGGTGGTGTTCCGGGTTCGTACCGGCCGCGCCGCCGGTGCCGCCCGTGCTGCGGGCCAGGTTGCCGCGGATGTCCTCCGTCATGTCCTCGTGCGGCATCAGCCCCGGCACCAGACCGTTGACCTGGATGCCGTACGGTCCCCACTCGACCGCCAGGGTCCGCACCAGGCTCTCCACACCGGCCTTGGCCGCCGCGCTGTGCGCGAAACCGGGGCCGCCGGTCCAGGCGTAGGACGCGCCGACGTCGATGACCGACCCCGGCGTGCCCGCCGCGAGGTGGCGCCGTCCGAACTCACGGGTCATCAGAAAAGTGCCGGTGAGGGTGATGTCGACGACCGCCTGCCAGGCATTTGGGGACATGTCCTCCGTGGCGACGGGGAAGTTCGCGGCCGCGTTGTTGACCAGCACGTCGGGCAGCCCGCCCTCGTCGAACACCTCCGAGACACGCTTCGGGTCCCGGATGTCGCAGACCGCGGACCTGACCCGCGTGCCCAGCTTGGCCAACTCGGCACGGGCGGGCGCCAGATGGCGCTCACGGCGGCTGACGATCAGGAGATCGGCGCCCAGCCGGGCGAACTCCGCCGCGATCGCCCTCCCGAGTCCGGTGCCGCCGCCGGTGACCAGCACCAGCGAGCCGTCGTACGTCCCGGCCGGCAGGGCGCTCGCGCCCAGCGGGGGAGGGGCGGGGAGACCGGGGAGCGCGATGTCGTCCATGGCTGACTCGATACCCGGTGCGCCGTCAGACATCAAGAGCGGGAGCGGGTGGATCGGCGCGTGCCCGAGGGGCCGTCAAGTCATGCCAGTTCAGGGCGTATGGAGAGCTCGGTAGGCTGGAGGACATGCCAGAGGAAGTCCGTACATCCCAGGATCCCCGTGACGAACTGCGCGCCGACTGCGGGAGCTGCTTCGGGTTGTGCTGTGTCGCCCTGCCCTTCGCCCGTTCGGCGGACTTCGCGATCGACAAGGGCGCGGGTGAGCCCTGCCCGAATCTGCGCGACGACTCACGGTGCGGCATCCACAACCGACTGCGGCCTGCGGGTTTCACGGGCTGCACGGTCTACGACTGCTTCGGCGCCGGGCAGCACGTCTCCCAGGTGACCTTCGGCGGCGAGGACTGGCGCTCGGGGTCGAAGGAGCGCGCCCGGCGGATGTTCGACGTGTTCCCCGTCGTGCGTCACCTGCACGAACTGCTCTGGTACCTGAACGAGGTCCTGACGCTCCCCGCCGCACGTCCGGTGCACGCCGATGTCCGGCGCCTGATCTCCACGACCGAGCACCTCACCCGGCAGACCCCGGAGGAACTGGCCGCGCTGGACGTCGGCGCGCACCGGCAGAAGGCCGGCGAACTGCTGCTGCGGGCCAGCGAACTCGTACGGGCCGGGGCCGGCGGGGGCAGGAAGAAGGACCGGCGCGGCGCGGATCTGATGGGGGCCCGGCTCAAGGGTGCCGACCTGCGGGGCGCGAGTCTGCGCGGGGCGCTGCTCATCGCCGCCGATCTCACCGGGGCCGATCTGCGCGGGGCCGATCTGATCGGCGCCGACCTCCGGGACACCGACCTGACCGACGCCGATCTGACCGGGGCCCTGTTCCTCACCCAGCCCCAGCTGAACTCGGCCCGAGGCAGCGCCGGCACCCGTCTCCCGGAATCGGTCACCCGCCCCGGCCACTGGACCGCGCAAGACTGAGGAGACCGCTCGGTCGGAGAACGGCACCCCGCCCGGGCCGGGAGCGGCGCGGCCTCACTCCGCCGCGCCCGCCAGGGTCGCCGCCCGCCCCGGCGTCACGGGCGCGCGCCGTTCGAGGTGCAGGCGCAGCCCCTCCGGCATCAGGGTCAGCCGCTCGGCCACCCGCAGCCGGTAGCCGGGGTCGGGCCGCAGGTCGTAGCGGCGCAGCAGCAGTCCGAGGACCAGGGTCGCCTCGTGCAGCGCGAACTGGCGGCCGATGCAGGCGCGCGCCCCGGTGCCGAACGGCTTGAAGGTGTGCGCGGGGCGGGCCCGTACGGCCCTCGCGTCGAAGCGGTCCGGGTCGAAGCCCTCCGCGTCGGCGCCCCACACCCCCGGGTCGCGGTGCAGCATCGCCGTCAGCACCAGCGCCCACGCCCCCTGCCGCATCGGGTGGACACCGCCGAGCACGGTGTCGTGACGGGCCTCGCGCGCGAACGCCGGTGCCGTGGGCCACAGGCGCAGCGACTCGTCGAGGACCCGGCGGACGTATCGGAGCTTGGCGACCTGCTCGTAGCCCGGCCGGTCCGTGCCGCCCCAGACGCGTTCGACCTCGGCACGCGCGCGGGCGGCCGTCTCCGGGTGCCTGGCGAGGTAGTGCAGGGCGAAGGACAGGGCGCCCGAGGTGGTCTCGTGGCCGGCGATCAGGAAGGTGATGACCTGGCGGCGGATGTTCTCGGGGGTCAGCCGTTCCCCGGTCTCGGGGTGGGCCGTCTCCAGCATGCGGTCGAGCAGGTCGCCGTCGCCGCCGGCGCTCCGGCGGGCGGCCACCACGGCGTCGACCGTGCGGTTGAGGTAGGCCATGTCCGCCGCGTTGCGCCGGGAGGCGCCCCGCAGCAGGAGCGGCGCGAGCGGGACCGGGACGACGTTGAGGCGCTGCGCGTAGGTCAGCGTGCCCACCATCGCGTTGACGAAGGGGTGCGGCCGGGAGCGCTCGAAGGAGGCGAAGTCATGGCCGAAGCCGGTCCTGGCGATCGTCTCCAGCGTCAGCTTCGTCATGTCGCCGGGCACGTCCACGGCGCGGCCCGCGGCCTGCTCCCGGTCCCAGTGGTCCGTCAGCCGCTCGGTCACGGCCAGCATCATGGGGTGGTAGCCCTCCATGGCCTCGCGGCCGAAACCGGGGGCGAGGACGTCGTGCGCGAGCTGCCAGTTGGGCTCGTGGTTGTAGGCGGTGAACAGTCCGTCCCCGGCGACCGGACGGAGATTGGCGACGCCCAGGCCCACATGCTTCGCGAACCGTGACTCGTCGGCCAGTTCGGCGGCGAGCTCCGCGCCCCAGACGAAGACGATCTCGTTGCGGAAGGCCCGGCGCCGGAAGATCGGTCCGAGCTCCTTCCCGAACTTCATGGAGTCCTGGAGCGGGGAACGGATGTTCGCGCCGAGCACATCGCCGACCAGCGGGACGCGGCGTGGCGGGTGCGGGATGCGGTGGAGCTCCGGCCAGCCCAGTTCCGCGCTGCGGAACCCCTTCGGCCGCGCCACCTTCGTCTCCGCCATGACGCCATCTCCCTTGTGACTCGGGCAGGTTGAGTCTGTTGTACGTGAGTTCAATAGCGGAGTTCAGTCTGATCCCGTTGTTGAACCGGCGTCAAGTAAAGTGCGGGCATGACGGGGAAGCAGGGGGAGCGCGCACGCCGCCGGCTCAGTACGGAGGCGCGCCGGGAGCAGCTTCTGTCGGTCGGCGCCCGCCTGTTCTCGGAGAGTCCGTACGACGACGTCTGGATCGAGCAGGTCGCGGAGATCGCCGGAGTCTCGCGCGGGCTGCTGTACCACTACTTCCCGACGAAGCGGGACTTCTTCGCCGCCGTGGTCGAGCGGGAGAGCGGGCGGATGCTGCGGATGACCGCGGCGGTGCCCGGTGTCCCGGTGCGTGAGCAGCTCGGCGCGGGCCTGGACACCTTCCTCGGCTATGTGGAGGAGCACGCCCACGGGTTCCGTGCCTTCCACCGTGCCGACGCGGCCGGTGACCAGGCCGTGCGCAGGGTCTATCAGCAGGCGCTGGCCGCGCAGGAGCGGCAGATCCTCCTGGCCCTCGCCGCGGATCCCGAGCTCGGCCGGTCGGCCGAGGACCGGCCCGAACTGCGGATCGCCGTCCGGGGGTGGCTGGCCTTCACCACGGCCGTGTGCCTGGAGTGGCTGCGGGGCGCGGACCTGACCCGTGACCAGGTGCGGGATCTGTGTGCGCGGGCGCTGCTCGGCGCGGTCACGCCCTGAGGCCCGCTCTCCCCGGCGGCCGCGACGCCCCTTCCGGGCGGGCGTGGATCCACGCCCGGCCCTTCGATCGGCGAGGTGTGGTTGGCGTACGCCCCGATCTTCGATAGGTTAGGCAAGCCTTACCTAAGGAGGAAGCTGATGGGTGACCGTCACACCTGGACCGCCGCGCCCGCCGCGGCGGAGCACGCCCGCTCGGTGCTCGCCGCGGCCTGGTCCTGCGCGGTGAGCGCCGAGGGCGGCCGGGAGGAGTTCGTCGGCGCGCACTCCGTCGCCGCCGACGGCCGGGTGCTGCTGCGGGTGCCCGAGGACAGCGCGCTGCTCGCCGCGGCCATCTGCTCCCCGCGCGGAGAGCCGTCCGCCGTCCTGGAGTTCGCCGACGTCGCACCGGTTCCCGTACGGAACCGGATCCGGGCCCGGCTCTGGCTCGCCGGCTGGTTCGTCCCCGAGGACGGACAGCTCTCGTTCCGGCCCACCCGCGCGGTGCTGCGCCGGCCCGGCGGGACCGTGGTCGTCGACCTGGACGAGCTCGCCGAGGCCCGGCCCGACCCGCTCGCCCTCGCCGAGGCCCAGCTCCTCACCCATCTCGCCGACTCCCACCCGGACGCCGTCGAGCGGCTCACCCGTCTCGTCGAACCGGACAGCCTGCACGGCGCGGTGCGCGTCCAGCCCCTCGCCGTCGACCGCCACGGACTCACCCTGCGCATCGAACGGGTGCGCGGCAACGGCGACGTACGCCTGCCGTTCCACGCACCCGCCGACGACGTCTCCCAGCTCACGGAGCGCATGCACGTCCTGCTCACCCAGGCGAACCTCGCCTCCTGCCCCCGTCCGCTACAGCGGCAGCGCACAGACCGCGAGGGGTGAGGCGAACGGCTCGCCCGTGCGCCGGAGTTCACCGCTCTCCTGGTCGACCCCGAAGACCGTGACCGTGCCCGACCGCTGGTTCGCGGCGAACAGCAGCCGTCCGTCCGGCGAGAGGGCGATGTGCCGCGGGAAGTCGCCGCCGACCGGCACCGTGTCCAGCAGCCGCAGCCGGGCTCCGTCCGCCTCGACGGCGTACCGCGTCAGGCTGTTGTGGCCCCGGTTGGCGAGAAACGCGTACGACCCGTTCGGCGTCACCAGGAACTGGGCCGGGTAACTCGTGCCGCCTCCCGTGCCCGTGGACTGTGCCTCGCCCACCGAGAGGCGGCCCGTCGCCGGGTCGTAGCCGCACACCGCCACCGTGTTGTCGGCCTCGTTGGCGAGATACGCGTACCGGCCACCGGGGTGGAACGTGAGATGGCGCGGGCCCGCGCCCGGCCTCGTCCGCGCCCGGGAGACCTCGGTGAGCGTGCCCCGGGTCTCGTCCAGACGGTAGGTGTACACCGTGTCGGTGCCCAGGTCGACGGCGAGCAGATGTCCGCCGTCCGGACCGGTGACGAACTGGTGCGCGTGCGGGCCCTGTTGGCCGGGACCCGGCGCCGGGGACGT
Source organism: Streptomyces sp. NPDC059371 (assembly GCF_042751995.1). Lineage (NCBI taxonomy): Bacteria > Bacillati > Actinomycetota > Actinomycetes > Kitasatosporales > Streptomycetaceae > Streptomyces > Streptomyces sp. NPDC059371. Next base: position 32,129 of record NZ_JBHYXD010000099.1, read on the forward strand.
GTGCGTGACCAGATCGGTGCGCTCGCCGAGCGCGCCGGACGCCGCGATGGGATGCACCGCGACGCTCCCCGACGCGTAGTTCGCGCTCAGCAGCCAGCGGCCGCTCGGATGCACCGACAGATGGCAGGGGCCCGAGCCGCCCGTGGAGCGGCTGCCGAGCACCTCGGTCCCCGGCAGACGCACGGCCGTCACCGCACCCGCGTTCTGCTCGTCAACGGCGTACAGCGCCCGGCCGTCCGGATGCACGGCGAGGAAGGACGGGTTGTCGACGCCCGTCACCACATCGCCGCCGGTGACCGCGCCGGTCGCCGCGTCGTACGTGGCGACACCGATGCCCTTCCCGCCGCCGTCCCCCGAGGTGTAGGTGCCCAGGAACAGCCGACGGGGACCGGAGGAGGGAGCCGGGGACGAAGGCGCCGACGCGGATGCGGAAGCGGAGGGACCGGCCGCCGGCGCCTTCGGGAGTGGCGTGGTCTCGGCGGGGTCCGCCCGGGGCGCCGCGCAGGCGGGGGC